>JBBDYQ010000014.1 GCA_040901445.1 Thermoleophilaceae bacterium
TCCATTCCAGTCATCTCAACAGCACCACTGTTGCGATGACCAATGGAGACCGCCCACTCCGTATGGCGGCCCTATCCAGGACGCTTGCCGCGGGCGGGACGCTTGAAGGGGCGCTACGCGGTGGCGCCGACGGCCTTGGCCGCCTCGCTGATCTTGTCGCCCGGCGCGGCGCCGGGGGCCTGCGACAGAACGTCGGCGGCTTCCTGCAGCCTGCGCTGGTAGTCCTGGCGCTGCATGCGCGAGATCACGAGCCGCTGGACCTGTGCCGTGCCCTCGAAGATCTGGTAGATCTTGGCGTCGCGGAACCACTTCTCGAGCGGGCAGTCGGTGGTCTGGGCGTAGTCGCCCACGAGGTCCATGAGCGTGGTGGTGGCCCACATCGTCACGTCGCCCGCCTTGAGCTTGGACATGGAGCCCTGACCACCGGTCATGGGCACGCCGTTGCGGCCCATCCAGGCGGCGCGCCACACGAGCAGCCGGGACGCCTCGATCTCGGTGGCCACGTCGGCCAGGGTCTGCTGCACGCGCTGCTGCTCCATGAGCGGGCCGTCCGCGTCGGACCTGTCCTCGAGGTAGCCGAGGGTCCACTCGTAGGCGGCCTGGGCGATGCCGAGGGCGGAGGCGCCCACGAGCGGGCGCGTGATCTCGAAGGTGGCGAGCGCGCCGGACGCGCCGCCGGACTCGCCCGAGCGGGCGCGCTCGAGCTTCCTGTTCAGCTTGTCCATGCCGCCGAGGAGGTAGTCCACCGGGATGCGGCAGTCCTCGAGCACGACCTCCGCGGTCTGGGACGCGCGGATGCCGATCTTGTCCTCCTTCTTGCCCTGCGAGAAGCCGGGCGTGCCCTTCGGCACGACGAACGAGGCCTGGCCGCGGTGACCGAGTTCGGGGTCGACCGTGGCCACGACGACCGTGACGTCGGCGATTCCGCCGTTGGAGATGAAGACCTTGGTGCCGTTGAGCACCCACTCGTCGCCGTCGAGCTTGGCGGTGGTGCGCAGCGACTTGACGTCCGAGCCCGCGCCCGCCTCGGTGACCGCGTAGGCGCCGAGCTTGATGTCGTCGCCCGTCCCGTAGCACTCGGGCACCCAGCGGCCGATCTGCTCCGGGGTGCCCGAGGAGGCGATGCCGGCGGCGGCGAGGCCGGATGCCGAGACGGCCAGCGCGAGGCCGGCACAGCCCCAGTGCAGCTCCTCGGCGTAGAGCACGCCGAACAGGCCGTCGGGATCGGTGGCCATCTTCTGGATGTACTCGAGCCCGGAGAGCTCCCATTCCCGGGCGGCCTTGATCACTTCCCACGGCACCGACTGCTCGCGGTCGTGCTTCGCCGCGACCGGTCGCATGACCTCGCTGGCGAACTGCCGGCAGTGGCGCCGGAATTCGATCTGCTCGTCGGAAAGGCGGAAGTCCATACCGGAAATCGTCTCCTGTGTCGCGCTCAGACGGGTTGACTGACCAGTCAACCAATAGGCACCATACCAACGGAAACCGGGGTCAGGTCTTGCACGTGCGTCCAGCGCACGATGCAAGACCTGACCCCTATGCTGAGCCGCCGTGAACCGCGTCCTCGCTCTGCTCGTGCTCGCCGCCCTCGCGCTGACCGGCTGCGACCTCGGCGACAAGGACTCGACGCCGCCCCAGCTCGGCGCCAGCGCCGACGACGACGAGGCGGCGGCCAAGCTCGGCTTCCCCGCCACGGCCACGCGGAACACCATCCGGGTGGGCGGCGGCGACCCGATCGCGGACACCGCCGGCGTGGTCAGCGCAATCTTCCCGTCCACCAGCAACGAGAGCCGGCCTCCGGCCGTGGCGCTCGTGGACGCGGACGCCTGGCAGGCCGGCATCGCGGCCGCGGCGCTCGTGGCCGACCCGCTCGGCGTGCCCACGCTGCTCAGCGACGGCGGCGACCTCCCCGCCGTCACCGAGGACGTCCTGAACCGCCTCGACCCCGCGGGATCGGACCTCTCGGAGGACGCCGAGATCATCCGAGTCGGCGATGTCACCCCCACGCCGGACGATCGGAAGTCGGGCATCATCCGCGGCGAGGACCCCTACGAGCTCACGGCGGCCATCGACCGCTACCTGTCCGTGGCCCAGGGCGAGCCCTCCAGCGACGTCATCGTGGCGTCCGGCGAGCGCGCGGAGTACGCCATGCCCGCGGCGGCCTGGGCGGCCCGCTCCGGCGACAGCGTCCTGTTCACCCGCAAGGACCGGGTGCCCGGCGCGACCATCGAGGCCCTGCGCCGGCACGACAGGCCCGACATCTTCCTCCTCGGCCCCGAGAGCGTGATCTCCGACCGCGCGGAGCGCTCCCTGGGACGCGTCGGGCGCGTGCGCCGCATCGAGGGCGCCACCGCGGTGGAGACCGCCGTCGCCTTCGCGCGCTACCGCGGCGCCGGGTTCGGCTGGGGGATCACCGTGCCGGGGTACAACTTCAGCGTGGCGAACACCGGCCGCCCGATGGACGCGGTGGCCGCCGGCCCGCTCGGCGCGAACGGCGTCTTCGCCCCGCTGCTGCTCACCGACACCGCGGAGCGGTTGGCCCCTGGCCTCGAGAACTACTTCCTCGACGTCCAGCCCGGCTACGCGGAGGGCGACCCGGGAAACGCCGTCTACAACCGGGTCTGGATCCTCGGCGACGAGGAGGCCGTGTCGATCGCGGCCCAGTCGCGGCTCGACGAGATCACCGAGCTCGTGCCGGTCCGCCCGCGCGAGCCGTAGCCGCGGCGCGGCCCGGACAGGCGGTAGCGTTCCGCCGGTGAGCGAGTACGAGCAGCCCGAGCGGAGCGGCCGCGAGCCCACGGTGGAGGACGTCCGCCGGCTCATGGGCGCCTCCACCCCCCACTTCGCGCTCCAGATCCGGAACCGCATCCGCAACCTGATCGCGGACCTGCCCGCCGGGCACCCGGCGCGCGTGGAGGGGGAGCGCGAGGTCGCCCGGCTGGAGGGGATCGCGTCCGGTGGCGAGCTGCGCGGCCCCTCGGTCGAGGGCGAGCGCGGGTTGCCGAGCATCCGCACGCCCGGCGAGTAGCACCAACCCGGCCCGGGACCGTGCGGGTCCCCCGCAAGGGTCACGGAACGTTCACCGAATCGTTGGCGAAAACGCCGGGGGCGGTGTTACGGTTGCCCGCCTATGCCTGGTCCTAACTTCAGAGTCGTGTCCGGCCCCGCGGCCGGCCGGCAGATCAACATCCCTGACGAATTCCAGATCGGCCGCGCGGCCCCCGAAGACGGGCGCCTCGGGGACGATCCCGAGCTATCGCGCGCCCACGCCAAGGTCACGCGCAACCCGCAGGGTCAGCTCGTCCTCGAGGATCTCGGATCCACGAACGGGACGGCCGTCAACGGGCAGCGCATCACCGGGGCAACCGTGCTCAAGCCCGGGGACACCGTCCAGTTGGGCAAGACCACCCTGGCGCTCCAGGACGAGGGTGGCCTGCAGGCCACCGCGCTCGGCGGCGCCGCAGGTGGCGCTGCCGCCGGGGCGGCGGCCGCGGCAGCCGCGGCTCCGCCCCCTCCCGCCCCGCCCACGGCGCCCACCCAGCCGCTTGCGGCGGGTGGCGGGCCGCAGAGCCCGGGCACCCCGCCCCCGCCCCCGCCGCCCCCTGGCGGCGGCCCCGCGTTCGGCGGCGGCCCCGGCTCCGGGGGCTCCGGCGGCCCGCCCGGCGGGCGCCCGCAGCCGGCCGGCTCCTCCGGAGGGGGCGGCAGGAAGGGCCTCTTCATCGGCCTCGGCGCGCTCGCCACCGTCGCGGCGATCGTCGTGGCCGTGCTCCTGCTCGCCGGCGGCGGCAGCGACTCCAACGACGAGGATGACGTCCGCGCGGCGGTCACCTCGTTCTTCGAGAACGACTGCGGCGCCCTGACCGACGACTACCGCGAGGAGCTCTTCGGCGACGCCGAAGGCAGCCCGGAGGAGGCCTGCGAGGACGCTGCCGACGACGCCGAGGAGTCGGACTTCGACATCAGCGACGTGTCGGTGGACGGCGACGAGGCGGAGGCGGAGGTCGAGGTGGAGGACCAGGACGCCACGTTCGAGCTCGCACGCGAGGACGGCGACTGGAAGGTGGACGGCATCGACGCCGAGGTGGCCATGGCCGGCTCGGGCGGCGCCACCACACCCACTCCGACCGAAACCACGCCCACGCCCACCCCCACTCCCACCGAGACCCAGGAGGAGGATCCGCGCAGGACCGAGGCCATCGCCACCCTCCAGGCGCTGATCACCGCGGTCCAGGACAACGACGAGTCGGTCTTCTGCGGCCTGCTCAGCCCGCGCCAGGCCCAGCGTCTGGTGGGAGGTGCGGGCGGCGATGCCGCCATCGCCCGTTGCGTCGAGGTCGCGGCGGACGTGGACCTGGGAGAGAACGTTCCGGACGCGATCGACGTCACCGGCGTCCGCATCACCGGCAACCAGGCATCCGTGCGCCTCACCACCGGCGAACGCTTCACCCTGGTTCGCCGCGGCGGCCGCTACGTCATCGATTCGGGGCTCGGGTAAGCGTCGCATCGCTGCGTCCTCGGTCGCTCGCGTGCTAGCGCACGCGTCGCTTCCTGCGTCCTTGCGCTGCTCGCTTCCCGAGCCCCGAACGGCCTTGTTCAGCCCGGCCACACCGCCGCGCTAATACGCGTGTCCGCAAGTTCCGCGTGGAACCCGCCGGAACTTGCGGATGCGTGTACTAGCCTCAACGCGTGGCCGAGGCGCTCATAGTCGTCGACTTCCAGAACGACTTCACGCCCGGAGGCGCGCTTGCGGTGCCGGGCGGGAACGAGATCGCCGGACGCGTGAACGAGCTGATCGCGTCCGGCCGCTTCGACCTGGTGGTGGCCACCCGCGACTGGCACCCGGATCACCATGGTTCGTTCGAGGCGCAGGGCGGGCCGTGGCCGCCGCACTGCGTTCAGGACACCGCGGGAGCCGAGCTGCACCCGGCGCTCGACAGCGCGGGAATCGACGTGGTCGTGGACAAGGGCGACGACCCCGACACGGAGGGCTACTCCGGCTTCCAGGACACGGACCTCGCGCGCGTCCTGCACGAGCGGGACGTGGACGCCGTCACGGTCGTGGGGCTGGCGACGGACTACTGCGTGCGCCACACCTCGCTCGACGCGCTGCGCGAGGGCTTCGCCGTGACGGTGGACCGAGGAGGCGTACGCGGGATCGACGCCCAGCCTGGCGACTCCCAGCGCGCGCTCGACGAGGTGCGCGCCGGCGGCGGCTCCATCACCGGCTGAGCCATCCCGACCATCGGCTCGACGGCGGTTTGGCGGGACGCCGCGACGGGGACCGGCACGGCATGACCCGCCTGATGGAAGTGCCCCAGCCGGTCACGCCGGAGCAGCCGATGCCCGGGCCCGCCGAGCCGCCGGAGACGCCGACCACCCCGCCGCCGTCGCCGGAGCCGGGTGGGCCGGACCCGGTCGTTCCCGAGCCGTCGCCGCCCATGGAGCCCGACCCGGGCCGCCCCGACGTGCCGGGGACCGACCCCGCCGGGCCGGAGACGCCCGAAGAGCCGCTCCACCCGGAGCCACAGATACCGGCCGAGCCGACGCCATAGTCCGCCGGCCGCCGGGGAATCGGGCCGCTGTGGCCCTTTGTCGTCGTAGCGCGACCACAGGAGGCCACACCGGACGGTGAGGCGCCGCCCGCGGCAGGCTCGGTGGGCTACGCGCCGACGGCGGCGCCGGAGCGCAGCGCCAGGCCCGCGACGCGGTCGCGGTGCTCGCGCGCGCCGCCGAACAGGTGGCCATCGGTCTTCGCGCGCTTGAGGAAGAAGTGCAGGTCGTGCTCCCACGTGAAGCCGATGCCGCCGTGCACCTGCAGCGAGGAGGCGGTCACGCGCCAGCCGGCGTCGGAGGCGTAGGCCTTGGCCATCGACGCCGCCAGCGGCAGCGACTCGGGCTCGTTGTCCGCCGCCCAGCCGGCGTAGTACGTGGTGGAGCGGGCGCCCTCGACCTCGAGCAGCATCTGCGCGCAGCGGTGTGACACTGCCTGGTAGGCGCCGATCGGGCGGTCGAACTGCTTGCGGTCCTTGGCGTACTCCACCGCCATCTCCATGGCGCGCTGCGCGACGCCCGTGAGCTCGGCGGCCAGGGCGGTGCAGATGGCGGCGCGCGCGCCCTCGGTGTCGCTGCCCAGCGGCTCGCCGCCGGTGGCGCGCACGGAGGAGAAGCGGCGAGTGGAGTCGATGGTGGCGCGCGGCTCGATCTCGGCGTCGGCGCCCGTGACCACGGTGCCGCCGCCGTTCTCGTCGAGCAGCACGAGGACCGCGGCGGTGTCGGCGTCCGGCACGAGCGGCGCCCCTCCGTCGCGCAGCACGCCCACCGTGCCCGTGCCCTCACCCGAGGCGATGCCCGGCAGCCAGCGCTGCTTCTGCTCGTCCGTGCCGGCGCCCTGCAGCACCAGGCCGGCGGCGGCATTGGCGAAGAACGGCGAAGGGGCGAGCGCGTAGCCCAGCTCCTCCATGAGGATGACGAGCTCGACGATGCCCAGGCCCTGGCCGCCGTGCTGCTCGTCGATGAAGATGCCGGCCCAGCCCAGCTCGGCCATCTCGGCCCAGACGGCGTCGTCGTACTCGCCCGCCTCGGCCAGCTCGCGCAGGCGCTCGGGCTTGTAGCGCGCCGCCAGGAACTCCTTCGCGGTGCGCTTGATGGCGTGCTGGTCGTCGGTGAAGTCGAAGTTCATCGCAGCTTGGGGAGGCCGAGCACGCGCTCGGCGACGATGTTCTTGAGGATCTCGGTGGTCCCACCCTCGATGGAGTTGGCGCGGGCGCGCAGGAAGCGGTAGGTCCACTCGCCGTCCACCACCGGGGCCTCGGGGCCCCGAACCTCCATGGCCGTCTCGGTGAGCGACTGGTTGACATCGGACCAGTGCCACTTGCCGAGCGAGCCCTCGGGGCCGGGCACGCCCGTCTTCATGATCTGGGTGAGCCCGCGGTAGGCGTTGAGCCGCAGCACCTCGGCCTCCGTGACGAGCTGGCCGATGCGCTGGCGGATGACGGGGTCGTCGTCCAGGCCCTCGTCGCGCACGAGCTGCACGAGCTCCGCGAGCGCGATCTTCACCTGGACCTGAAGCCCGAAGGCCAGCGTGGCACGCTCGTGCATGAGCGTGGTGATGGCCACTCCCCAGCCGTTGCCGACCCCGCCGACGACGTTCTCGTCCGGGATCTCGGCCTCCTCGATGAAGAGCTCGTTGAACTCGGCCTCGCCGGTGATCTGGACGAGCGGGCGCACCTGCACGGCCTCCTGCTCCATGTCCATCAGGAAGTAGGTGAGGCCCTGGTGCTTGGGCGCGTCCTGGTCCGTGCGCGCGACGAGCATGCACCACTTGGCGTGGTGGGCGAACGTGGTCCACACCTTCTGGCCGGTGACCTTCCAGCCGCCGTTGGACTTGACGGCCCTGGTCTTGAGCGAAGCGAGATCGGAGCCCGAATCCGGCTCCGAGAACCCCTGGCACCAGATCTCGTCGGCCGAGAGGATGGGGTCGAGGAAGCGCTGCTTCTGCTCCTCGCTGCCGTGGGTGATGACGGTTGGGCCGCCCATCGCGAGCGCCAGCACGTTGGCCTGGGCCGGCGCCTTGGCGCGCACCGTCTCCTCGTTGAAGATGGCCTGCTCGATGAGCGTGGCGCCGCGGCCGCCGAACTCCTTGGGCCACGAGATCCCCGCCCAGCCGTCCTCGTGGCACTTGCGCTGCCACGCCGTGCGGAACTCGAACGCGGCCTCGTCGCCTTCGGGCTCCTCGCCCGGGTGGTTGGCCTCCATCCACGCCCGGAGCTCGTCCCGGAAGGCCTGCTCCTTTGGCGAGAGCGTCAGGTCCACGAGGCGCGGATCCTACACAGTGTCTTGGCCGCGCGGCCAAAGCGGGCCGTAGTATCCGCGGCCGATGCGGATCGGGCTCTTCCTCGCCTACTGGCCCTGGCTCTCCCCCGAGGAGCAGATCGACCTGGCCCGGATCGCCGACCGCGACGGCCTGGACTCGCTGTGGGTGTCGGAGGCGTGGGGGCAGGACGCGGTGTCGGTGCTCGGGCGCCTGACCGGCGAGACCGAGCGCATCGGCCTCGGCGCAGGGATCCTCCAGATCCCCGCCCGCACCCCGGCGATGACGGCGATGACCGCCGCCACGCTCGACACGCTGTCGGGCGGGCGCTTCCGCCTGGGCCTGGGCGTTTCCGGCCCGCAGGTGTCGGAGGGCTGGCACGGCGTGCCGTTCGCCCGGCCCGTCGCGCGCACCCGCGAGTACGTGGAGATCGTACGAGCGGCGCTGCGGCGCGAGGGGGCCCTGTCCTATGACGGCGACGAGTTCCGGCTGCCGGCCGAGGGCGGCGGGCTGGGCAAGCCGCTCAAGATGCTGATCCACCCGCCGCGCGCCGACGTGCCGGTCTACCTCGGGGCGATGGGGCCGAAGTCGCTCGAGCAGGTGGGACGCATCGCCGACGGCTGGCTGCCGTTCTTCTTCGCCCCCGAGCACGCGGAGGAGATGCTCGCGCCGGTGCGGGCCGGCGGCCGCGACGTGGACGTATCGCCGGTGGTGCTCGTCTGCGTGGACGACGACCCGGCGCGCGCCCGCGACCTCGCCCGGCCATGGCTCTCGATCTATCTCGGCGCGATGGGCGCCAAGGCGAAGAACTTCTATGTGGACGTGGCGGACGCCCTGGGCCACGGCGACAGCGCGCGGCGCGTGCAGGAGCTGTTCTCGGCCGGCGACCGCGAGGGCGCGGCGGGCGCGCTCAGCGCCGGGCTGATCGACGCCTGCGCCATCTGCACGACTCCCGCCGGCCTCGACGTTCGCCTGGCCGCGTACGAGCGAGCCGGCGCCGACACCCTGCTCGCGCTGCCGTTCGGCGACCGCCCGGCGATCGTGCGGATGCTGGCGGCCGCGACGAGTTAGTCGTCGTCGTCCCTGTCACTGTTGCCACGGCCGCGGCCGTTGCCCTCGCCGTTGTCCTCACCGCGCTCACCGCGCCCGCCGCCCTGGCCGGCCTCCTCGCGCGCCAGCGCCAGCTCCTCCTCCACGGTCTCGCGCTGCTCGGCGTACTGCAGGCGCTGCTCGAGGACCGGGATCGCCTCCTGCGGGCTGCCTGAGAGGCGCAGCGAGCGTCCGAGGTTGAAGAGCGAGTACCAGTACTGGGGGGGCCTGGCGTCCTCGAGCAGGGACACGGATTCGCGCAGCACCGGGATCGCCTCCTGATAGCGCTCCTGGTTCATCAGCGCGAAGCCCTGGTCGTGCAGCTCCATGCCCTCCGCCACAGGGTCCCCGGACTGCTCCGGCTGCGGCTGATCCTCGTCCCCCGGCGGCGCGGCGTCCTCCTGCGGAGCCTGCTCGGGCTCGGGCTGCGAGGGCAGCCCGGCACCCCGCTCCGGGGTCTCGTCGCCGCCCCTGCCGGCGGCGATGCCGGCGACCACGGCGACCACGGCCACGAGCAGCGCCAGCGGGATTGCTGCCGCGACGCCCCGGCGGCTGCGGCGCGGGGGAGGCGCGGCCGCGCGCTCGGTGCGTGACCGGGCGCCGGCGACGGGCGGCGACGGGGCCGCGGCCCCGGCGGCGAGCGGCCGGGTGGCGGCCGTGGCCCCCTCCCCCTGCTCCAGCGCGGCCGTCAGGCCGCCGGCGAGCGAGCCGGCGCTGCGCGGCCGTCGCACGGGGTCGCGGGACATGCCGCGGCGCAGCACCTCCGCCGCGCCGGGCGGGGCCTTGGGCCACGCCTCGCGGAGGTCGGGGGGCGGCTCGCTGGCCACGCGGTGGGCGATCTCCATCGGCGTGCGGCCCTCGCGCGCCTTGCGCCCGGCCAGCGTCTCCCACGCCATCGCGGCCAGGGCATAGACGTCCACCGCCGGCGTGAGCTCGCGGCCCTCGAGCTGCTCCGGCGCCATGTAGGACGGCGTGCCGAGCACGGTCCCCGTGCGCGTGAGCTGGGTGCCCTCCGCCGCCCTGGCGATCCCGAGGTCGGCCAGCTTCACCTGCTCGCCGCCGCCCAGCAGCACGTTGGCGGGCTTCACATCCCGGTGCACGACCCCGTGTTCGTGGGCGTGGTCCAGCGCGGCGGCCACGCCGGCGATCACCTCGGTCGCACGTCCGGGCTCGAGCGGCCCGCGCCGCAGCGCGTCGCTCAGCGTCTCCCCCTCGACGTACTCCATGACGATGAGCACGCCCTCGCCGTCGGTCACGGTGTCGAACACCCCGACGACGTTCGGGTGGTTCAGCGAGGCGAGAAGCTTGGCCTCGCGCGCGAAGCGGCGCGCCGCGTCATCAGGGCTGTCGGCGTGGAGGCGCTTGACCGCCACCCTGCGCCCAAGGCGCTGGTCCTCGGCCAGGTAGACGGCCGCCATGCCCCCGCTGCCGAGCCGCTCGAGGACGCGGTAACGCCCGGCGAGCACTCGATCCCTGGTCTGCTGGGCCACGCAGGCCTAGTTACCCGCGTGCAGCGCCGGGCGAAACTGGGGTCGCTGCTCTAGATGCGCTCGATGAGCGTGCCCGTGCCCAAACCGCCGCCGCAGCACATCGTGACGAGGCCGATCTCCTTGTCGGAGCGCTCCATCTCGTGCAGCAGCGTGGTGATGAGCCGCGCCCCGGTGGAGCCGAGCGGGTGGCCGAGCGCGATGGCGCCCCCGTTCACGTTCACGCGGTCCATGTCGGGATCGAGCTCGCGGCGCCAGGCCGCGACGACGGAGGCGAACGCCTCGTTGATCTCCACGAGGTCGATGTCGTTCATCGTCATCTTGTTGCGCTCGAGGATCTTCTTCGTGGCGGGGATCGGGCCCGTGAGCATGATCACCGGGTCCACGCCGACCGTGGTCTGGTCCACGATCCGCGCGCGCGGCTTGAGCCCGAGGGCCTCGGCCTTCCTGCGCTCCATGAGCAGGACCGCGGCGGCGCCGTCGGAGATCTGGGAGGAGTTGCCGGCCGTGACCTTGCCGTCCTCCTTGAACGCCGGCTTGAGGCCCGACAGCGTCTCGAGGTCGGTGCCGGGGCGGATGCCCTGGTCGGCCACGTGCGTGTCGCCGTTCACGGCGAACGGGACGATCTCGCGCTCGAAGCGGCCCTCCTCCGTGGCCTGGTGGGCAAGCTGGTGGGAGCGCACCCCCAGCTCGTCGAGCTCGGAGCGGGAGATCTCCCACTGGTCGGCGATCATCTCGGCCGAGATGCCCTGCGGCACGAGGTTGTACCTGGCCATGAGCTCCTCGGGCCAGGGCGAGCCGACGTCGTCCACCCACTTGAAGCCCACGCCCATCGGCACGTGGCCCATGTGCTCCACGCCCGACCCGATGACGGCGTCGTGCACGCCGGACGCCACGAGCGCGGCGCCGAAGTTCACGGCCTGCTGGGCCGAGCCGCACTGGCGATCGACGGTGGTGGCCGGCGTCTCCACCGGCAGCCCCGCCTGGAGCCACGCGTTGCGGCCCACGTTGAAGGCCTGCTCGCCGTACTGCTGCACGCATCCGGTGATGACGTCCTCGACCGCCTCGGCCGGGATGCCCGCCCGCTCTATGACCTCGGTGTAGGTCTTCGCGAGCAGGGCATTGGGATGCGTGTCCTTGTAGATGCCCTTCTCCGGGTGGCCGCGCCCGATGGGCGTCCTGACCGCCTCGACGATGACGACCTCTCGATCGCCACTTCCGTTCTGCATCGGCATGGGTTCCTCCGAGCGGGTGGTGAGTGCTGCACGGCGTCTCGGGGACGCACTTTGTACTGTACCGACCCTGTTGACTGGCCAGTCAATCAACGCATGAGCGAGCGGCTCGGCATCGCGGGGAGCGGGACGATCGCCTGCGGCCTGGCACGCCTCGCGGGGGAGCACGGGGACGTGGTGCTGTGGGCCCGCAGCGAGGACTCGGCGGAGCGCGCCCGCGGCAAGCTCGACGGCGCGGCCGAGGTGGTCACCGACCTCGAAGGGCTGTCCGGCACCTCGGCGGTGGTGGAGGCGGTGGTGGAGGACAGCGGGGTGAAGTGCGGGCTGCTCACCGACCTCGACGCCGCCCTGCCCGACGACGCCGTGCTCGCCACCACCACCTCGTCGCTGTCGGTGGCCCACCTGGCCGGCGCCAGCGGCCGGCCCGACCGCTTCGCCGCCCTCCACGTCTTCAACCCGGTGGAGAAGATGGAGCTCGTCGAGCTCTCGTTCCCGCCGCAGGCCTCAGACGACACGCGCCGGCGCGTGACCGGCCTGTGCGAGGCGCTCGGCAAGACCGTGGTGGAGGTGCCGGACGTGCCCGGCTTCGTGGTCAACCGCCTGCTCTTCCCCTACCTCTTCGACACGGTGCGCCTGCTCGAGCAGACCGGCCTCGAGCCCGAGGCGGTGGACACGTGCATGACGCTCGGCGCCGGGCATCCGATGGGCCCTCTGGCGCTGCTCGACTTCGTGGGGCTGGACGTGGCGGTGGCCATCGGCGAGTCGATCGAGACGGAGATCCCCACCCGGGTGCGAGCTCTCGTAGAGTCCGGCCGGCTCGGCCGCAAGAGCGGCCGCGGGTTCTACGAGTACGCGTGATCGACGACCTCCTCCGCACCCTTCTCACCTCCCCCGGGCCTTCCGGCCACGAGCAGGCTCCGGCCGCCGCCTGGCGCGGGTCGGCCGCGGGCTTCGCCGACGTGTCCACCGACACGCTGGGCTCGGTGGTCGCGCGGGTCGGCGGCAGCGCCGGCGGGCCGCTTCTGGCGGTGGTCGGCCACATCGACGAGATCGGGCTGATCGTCACGCACGTGGACGACGAGGGCTTTCTCTGGTTCCGCGGGGTGGGAGGCTGGGACTGGCAGGTCCTCGTGGGCCAGCGGGTGGAGCTGGCCACCCGCGACGGCCGCGTGCCGGGCGTGGTGGGCCGCAAGCCCATCCACCTGCTCAAGGACGAGGAGCGCAAGAAGGTGGTGGAGATGGAGAGCCTGCACATCGACATCGGGGCGAAGGACGGCGACGAGGCGCGGTCGCTCGTGCGCGTGGGCGACACGGCGGTCATCGCCGCCGAGCCCGTGGAGCTGCCCAACGGCCGGATCGTGTCGCGCTCGCTGGACAACCGGCTCGGCGCCTGGGTTGCCCACGAGGCCGCGCGGCTGGTGGCCGAGGCCGGGGGCGCGCCCGGGGACGTGGCGGGCGTGGCCGCGGCGCAGGAGGAGATCACGCTGGGCGGCGCGCGCACCACCGCGTTCGCACTCGACCCGGCCTGCGCGATCGTCGTGGACGTGACGCATGCCAGCGACGCCCCGGGCGTGGACCCGCGGCGGGAGGGCAAGCACGAGCTTGGCTCCGGCCCGGTGCTCACACGCGGCACGGTGGTGAACCCGCGGCTGTTCGAGCTGCTGCACGACACCGCCGAGGCCGAGGGCATCCCGTTCACCGTCGAGGCCACCGGCGGGCGGACGGGCACGGACGCGGACACCATCCACCTCTCCCGCGCGGGGGTGCCCAGCGCCGTTGTCTCCATCCCGCTGCGCTACATGCACTCGCCGGTGGAGATGGTGCAGCTCTCCGACGTGGAGGCCTGCGCCCGGCTCATCGCCGCCGCTGCGCAGAGGCTCGAGCCGGGCTTCTCCTTCGAGAGGTAGCCGACCTCGCCGAGCTGCGGGCCGGGTTTGCCGAGCCGGCGCAGAGGTCCCAGACCACGTCTGCCTCGCCGATGCCCTGGAGGACGGCCAGCTCCTCCACCCGGTCCCATGGCAGCTCGGCGTCCGGGAGCGGGTCCCAGCGCGCGAACTCGAGCTCCTCGAGCGCGCCGGCCAGGGAGTCGCTCAGAGCGGGCTTCTCGCCGAGCAACTCGATGAGCGCCGCGTGCTGCGCCTCTGTGAGCCTGAGCGACCACATAGGGCGACCTTCCGGCTCACGCTAGCCCCCGTTGCGGACGGAGCTCCCGTTGGTGTCGCGCAGCGGCTCGGATACGCGCGAATCCGGCTCGTGGTCCCGGATCCGGACGGCCTCTATCCGGTTCTCGCGCACCGACTCCACCCTCAGCGAGTAGCCGTTGGCGCGCACCATGTCGCCGCGCTTGGGAAGCCTGCCCAGCTCGGCGAAGACGAAGCCGCCGACCGAGTTGTAGGCGTCGGAGTCCACCGGCAGGTCCATGCCGTAGTCGGCGAGGTCGGTAATCGGCACGTGGCCGCGCACGTACCAGTCCCCGTTGGCCAGCTGGCGCACCTCGCCGCGGGCTGGGTCGGTCTCGTCGGCGATCTCCCCGACGATCTCCTCGATGATGTCCTCCACCGACACGATGCCCACGGTGCGGCCGTACTCGTCCACGACGATGGCCATCGGAAGGCGCTCGCGCTGGAGGTCGGCCAGCAGGTCGTCGAGCGGCTTGGTCTCGGGCACGATCATCGCGTCCTTGACCACGGGCTCGATGGACGCCTTCGCCCCGTCGCTCATGAGCAGGCGCGCGAGTGAGTTGTTGTGCACGGTTCCTCGCACGCGGTCCGTGTTGTCCTCCTCGGTGACCACGAGCCGGGTGTGGCCTGACTCGACGCAGCGCCGCAGGGCCGTCTCGACGTTCTCGGACACGTCGACGGTGACCACGGCCGGCAGCGGCGTCATCACCTGGCGCGCCTCCTGATCGTGGAGGTGGAAGACGCCCGACAGCATCACCGCCTCACCCGGGTCCAGGGTGCCGCCGTGCGCGCTGCGCGCGATCAGCAGCTTGAGGTCGTCCGAGCTCGACGCCTCCTCGAACTCGGCCTCGGGGTTGACACCGAGCGCGCGAAGCATCCCGTTCGACACCGTGTTGAGCGCGATGATGAGCGGCTTGAGGCTGATGCGGAACCACTCCAGGCCGGGCGCGGTGCGGCGCGACGTCCCCTCTGCGTGGACGATCGAGTAGATCTTCGGGACCTGCTCGCCGATCGTGATGTGGAGGCTGGTGGCGATCAGGTAGGCGAGCGCGAACGCGATCGCCACCGCGACGCCGTGGCTGGCCACCTCGCCGAGCGGCTCCTCCAGCAGGCTGGCGAGGGCGGGCTCGCCGAGGAAGCCGATGCCGATCGACGCCATCGTGATGCCGAGCTGGCAGGTGGCGAGGTACTCGTCGATGTGGTCGACCTGCTTGAGAGCGAGGGTGGCGCCGCGCGCGCCGTCGGCCTCGAGGGCCTCCATCTTCGAGCGGCGCGTGCGCACCAGGGCGAACTCGGCCGCGACGAAGAACCCGTTCGCGAGCACGAGCAGGACGAGCGCGACGAGCAGTAGGGCCGTCACGTCAATGGCGCCGGGCGGCGCCGGCTACTTCGAGGCGGTTCGTCGTCGCTCATCGGCGGACCTCGGCAACGCTAGCACGGGACCTCGACGCCGCTACCGGAGACGGCGGCTGCGGGCCACCGCGGCGTACACCTGCTGCGGGCCGTCGCGCTCGTCCTCCCAGGCGGCCAGCACTCCGCCGCGCGAGCAGGCAAGCCGCGGGCGCCAGGCGTTGCCGCCGCCGCGCCCGGCATCGTCCACCCGGTAGGCGGGGCCGCGGCGCTCGCCGTCCGCGAGCCGCGCGATGCGGATGTCGTTCTGGCCGGATGCCGCGTCCTGGAAGGCCACGAGCACGTCGTCGCGCGCCGCGGCGCAGGCCGCGCCGGCGAACGCCGACGCGTGGCGGGCGCCGTGCGGGTCGGCCTGGTGGACGCCCTCGGCGCCGGGACTCGCCACGTACACGTCGTACATCGGGTGCGGGCGCCGCTGCGACTCCTCGCCCGGCCCGAAGTCGGTGAATGCCACGAACGGCCGCCCGGCGCCGAGCACCGCCTGCGGCGAGTCGCCGAAGCCCTCGCCCTGTGCGTCGTTGACCTGGTCGGCGGCGCCGAAGGAGTCGCCGCCGTCGCCGGAGGCGCGCGCGAACACGTCCCAGTCGTAGTTGAGGAAGTCCGTCCACGCCACCAGCACGCGGCTGCCGCGGGCCTCGACGCTCGGCGCCCAGGCGTTGTCGAGGTTGGCCGCCGGCGGCGCGGGCTCGCCGCCGTCGAGGCGCCTCGCCGGCTCCGGCTCGCCGGCGGCGATGCGCGCGTGGAAGACCCCGGCCTGCGGGGAGCCGTTGGGATGACGGTCGCGCTCGTCCACGAAGACCGCCTGCACGACATCGCCGGCGCCCTGGGCCAGCGCCGGCTTCCACTGCGCCACCCCGGCCGCGGGACCCGGGTCGAGGGGCGCCGCCGGGCCGAAGCCGGCGCCGAAGTCCGCCGAGCGGCTGAGATACACGCGCTCGCGCCCGCTCGAACGGTCCACCCACGCCACCGTCACCGTCCCGTCCGGGGCGAGCGCCACCGCCGGCCACCACTCGTCGGTGGCCCCGGCCGGGCGGCCGGTGGGGCGCACGCGCTCGGACCACGTGCGCCCGCCGTCATCGGAGCGCACGAGGAAGATCTGGTCGCCGCCGCCGGTGCGCTCCTCGAACGCGAGCACTGCGTGGCGGCCGCGGCGCGCCACCGCGGCGTTGCGCTGCGGATGCGGCGAGGGGCTGGCCGCACGCGACGGCGTGAAACGCGTGCGCGTGCGCCGGCCGCGCCAGCGCCGGCGCGGGCGCGAGCGCGCGACCTCCACGTCGCGGAAGAACACCCCCTCCACGTGCCCGTCCTCGCACGGCCCCGGGGGGTCGCCCTCACACTCCACACCCGACCCGGGCGCCAGCGCCTCACCGGCGAGGCCCAGCCTGCGCCGGCGCTCGTCGAAGGGCTCGCCCGGGTGGAGGGGATCGGGCACCACCCAGGGCGAGGACTGGAGGCCGGGTGCGGACGGCTGGCCCACGAGGGAGCCTCCCTCCTCCCGCCCCGTCCGTGGCTTGACGGCGACGTGCGACTGGTGGTCGGCGTAGAAGCTGAAGACGCCTCCTGTCATCTCCGGCAGGGCGAGCGCCTCGAAGGACGGGTGGCGAACCAGGTCGCTGTAGCCCGACGCCTTGAGCAGATCGGGATACCAGAGGCCGCTGGTGGACACGAGGCTGCCCACGAAGAACTCGGGCTGCACGAGCAGGTCCACATGGCGCTGGTCGAGCTTCTGCACCACGTCCGGCATCCAGGCGTCCTTGCTCGTCACGAAGCCCAGCGTGCCCACCGGGGTCTCCACGGCGCCGAGGCCGTCGCTGACCTCGCCGGGCACGAGGTCGAGACCGAGCGAGCCCTCGTCGGGGCCCAGCTCAGTGGGCGTGAGGTAGGTCTTCACCTGCTTCGAGATCAGCCGGCCATCGGGGTCGAAGACGAGCGCCATCACGGAGGGGTCGCCCCGCACCGCCTCGTACGCGTAGTCACGCGAGGGCTCGGAGGGGTCGCGCAGCAGCGCCACCCGCGCAGGGTCCTCCTCGTCGCAGCGCTCGGCGCCGGGCGGCGGCTGGAACGTGTCGCGGTCGGCGCAGACGATGCGCCACTCGCGCACCATGTCCACGCCGGCGTGGAGATAGACGTCGTGGCGGTCCGCCATCTCGGCGAACGGCTCGATGACCGTGCGCCCGAAGGTGTCGGTGAGCGCGGTGGCCAGCAGGCGCGTCTGGACGATGCGCGTGGCGAGCTCGGGGAAGCGGGCGGCGTAGTAGGCCTCCTGCGGGGCGTATGCCGCGATCAGGGTGACGATCGAGGCCTCCAGCGAGCCGGCCGCGCGCGCGAGCTGCGCGCGCTCACCCGTCAACGCCGCGAACAGCCCGACCGACTCCGGCCAGAGCACGAGGTCGCGCGCCGTCTCCGGCGGGCGGGCGGGGTCGTCGGGGCCGCGCAGATGCGGCTCGGCCTCCCGTTCCATCAGCCCGAACAGCTTCTCCCGGTAGCTCTCGCGGCTCTCCAGCCAGCCGATGCCGAGCCTGGGCTGCATGGCGAAGACGCGCACCTCGCGCGCCTCCGCGGCGCCGGCGGGAGCGAGCGCCAGCAGCAGCCCGAGCGCGCTAAGCCAAGCTGTCGATCTGCGTGGCAAGCGCAAAGTCGTTCTCGGTGAGCCCGCCCTGCGAGTGCGTCGAGAGCGAGACCTTCACCTTGTTCCACGAGATCGACAGGCCGGGGTGGTGGTCCATCTCCTGGGCCGCGGGGGTGATCCGGTTCACGAAGTCCACCGATCCCACGAAGTCGTCGAAGGCGAAGGTGCGCTCGATCGAATCGCCGCTCCGCTCCCAGCCGGGCAGGCTCTGCAGCCGGCCGTCGATCTCCTCGTCGCTCAGAGTCGTCATGGTTCCTCCCGTGAGGATCGCCTCGCTCGTACCTTCCTCGACCGAGATGCTGTTCGCGCTCGGCCTCGGCGACCGCGTCGTCGCGGTCACCCATGAGTGCGATTATCCGCCAGAGGCGGCCCTCCTGCCGCATCTCACGCGCAGCGTCATCCCTCCCGGCCTCTCCACGGCGGAGATCGACCGGGCGGTGCGCGAGCACACGCAGCGCGGCGAGGCGCTCTACGAGCTCGACGAGCCGGCGCTGGACGAGCTCGAGCCGGACCTGGTGGTCACCCAGGCGGTGTGCGAGGTGTGCGCGGTCTCCTACGACGACGTGGTCGCCGCAGCGGGCCGCATCCCGTCGCGCCCGACGGTGCTGTCGCTCGACCCCTCGACCCTCGGCGAGGTGCTGGCAGACGTCCGCCGGCTGGCCGAGGCCACCGAGTCCGAACCGGCGGGCGAGGCGCTGCTCGGGGAGGCCGTGGCCCGCATCGACCGGGTTCGCGAGGCGGTGGCCGGCGCGGACCGGCCGCGGGTCGCGGCGCTGGAATGGCTCGACCCGGTGTTCATCGGGGGTCACTGGGTGCCGACGATGATCGAGCACGCCGGAGGCGAGGACGCCCTGGGCTATGCGGGGGAGAAGTCGGCCACCGTGTCCTGGGAGGAGGTTCAGGCGGCGGCGCCGGAGGTCGTCGTGGCCATGCCGTGCGGGTACGACGCCCAGGCCGCGGCGGCGGAGGCGCTGGCGCACGCGGAGCGCCTGGCCGCGCTGGGCACCCGCGCCGTCCACGCGGTGGACGCGGCCGCCTACTTCTCCCGTCCGGGGCCTCGCCTGGTGGACGGCATAGAGCTGCTGGGCCACCTGCTCCACCCCGGGCTCGTTCCCGCGCCGCCTCCCGGGCGCTTCCGCACCATCGAGGCATAGCGGGTGGCGAAGCACGCCGAGCAGCGCATCGAGATCGGCGGCACCCCTCAAGCCTGCTTCGATGCCCTCACCGCCTACGAGACGTTCACGGACTGGCAGGACGCCGTGCGTTCCTGCGAAGTGCTCACGCGGGACGGCAGCGGGCGCGGCGAGGAGGTGGCGTTCGAGATCGACGCGAAGGTGCGCACCATCCGCTACCGCCTGCGCTATCGCTACGACGAGCCCAGCCGCATCGGCTGGGCGTACCTGGACGGCGACGTCCGGGACGTGGACGGCGAGTACCTGTTCGAGGAAGCCGGCGACGGCGCCACGCTGGCCACCTATCGCCTGGTCATCGAGACGGGCTTCTGGGTGCCCGGCCCGATCGCGCGGATGCTCACCGAGCAGGTCATGCAGCGGTCGGTGGAGGATCTCCGCCGCCGCGTGGAGGCCGGCTGATGGCAACGCCGCGGACCGTCGTCTACCTGCACTCGTCCGCTGGCCGCTATGGCGCGGACCTCCAGCTCGCGGCGCTCGCGGGCGGCCTGGATCGCGCGCGCTTCGTCCCGGTCTGCGTGCTGCCGGAGCGCGGCGAGCTGGCCGGGATGCTCGAGGAGCGCGGCGCCGAGGTGGTGGTGCGACCGCTGGCGGTGCTGCGGCGAGGGCTGGTGAACCCCGGCGGGCTGGCGGCGCTGGCGGGCGGCCTGCGCCGCGACCGCGGCGAGCTCGGCGCCCTCGCCCGCGAGCGCGGCGCGGCCGTCGTGCACGCCAACACCTCGGTCGTGCTCGGCGGCGGGGCGGCGGCGCGGGCCGCCGGCGCCGCGCACGTGGTGCACGTGCGCGAGATCTACACCGGCGCGGCAAACGGCGCGGCGGGGCGCCTGTGGCCGCTGCTGCGCCGGCGCCTGGAGCGCGCCGACGCCCTGCTGTGCGTGTCGGGCGCCGTGGCCGCCCAGTTCCGCCGCCGCGCCACCGTCGTCCACGACGGCCTGCTTCGCGTGCCCGAGCCCGCCGCGCGCGCCGAGGCGCGTCGCGTCCTCGACGTGCCCGAGGGCCGCTTCGCCGTGGCCCTGCTGGGGAGGGTGAGCGACTGGAAGGGACAGGACGTTCTGGCCCGTGCGCTCGCCGAACCCGTGCTGGCCAAAGCCGGCGCGGTGGGCCTGATCGCGGGCGATGCGTTCCCGGGAAACGAGCAGATGGAGCGCGAGCTGGCCGAGCTCGGGGCGCGCCTCGGCCTGGGCGACCGCCTGCGGCTGCTGGGCTTCCGCGACGACGTGGAGAACGTGCTCGGAGCCGCCGACGCCGTGGCCGTCCCCTCCACCCGGCCGGACCCGCTGCCCAACTCGGCGCTGGAGGCCGCCGCGGCGGGGCTGTGTGTGGTGGCCGCCGCCCACGGCGGCCTCACCGAGATCGTGCGCGACGGCGAGACGGGCCTGCTGACGCCACCGGGCGACCACGTGGCGCTCGCGGCCGCGCTGGCACGGCTGGCGGCGGACGCGGCGCTCGCCCGCCGCCTCGGGGAAGCGGCGGCCGCGGACGCCCGCGAGCGCTTCGCCCTGCCGCGGATGCTCGATGAGGTGCAGGCGGTCTACGAGCACGTGCTGGCGCGTGCTCGCCCGCGCCGGACGCATGAACGTCCCGGAGCACCCCCCTACACGGGGTAGTGCGGGACGTTCAAGCCGTTCGGGCGGTCAGGAACCCGCGACGGCCAGCGATCCCACCACGGCCAGCGCGCCGATGCCGGCGGCCAGCAGCGTGGGCACGATGGCCGGAAGGCCGCGCACGCGATCGCCCAGCTCGAACATCAGCAGGGCCGCCAGCGATCCGCCCACCAGCCCGCCGATGTGGCCGCCGATCGAGATGCCCGGCACGGTGAACGTGATGAGGAGGTTGAGCCCGATCCAGAGCCCCAGCCCGCTCTCCATCGGGTTGATGCCGCGGTTGCGCATGACGATGACGGCGGCGCCCATGAGCCCGAAGATCCCGCCTGATGCGCCCACCGTGAGCGCCTCCGGCGAAGCGAGCAGGGCCCCGAAGGACCCGCCCAGCACGGACACCGCGTAGATGAGCCCGAAGCGCAGGCGGCCGACCGCCGGCTCGAGCAGCCCGCCGAGGATCCAGAGGGCGAACATGTTGAAGAAGAGGTGGAACAGCCCGGCGTGGAGGAAGCCGGCCGTGACTATGCGCCACCAGTCGCCCGCCTCGACCGCGGGGCCGAAGAGCCCGCCGTCGTCATTGAGGCCGCCGCGGCTTCCGGTCGTGCTCGCCCCGCTGAGCATCCCCGCGACGAAGACGAGCACGTTGATCCCTATGAGGACGTAGGTGAGCGTGGGGTCGGTCTGGAGTGATCCCGCGGTGCGCACCTGCGTGCGGTCGCGCGCGCACTCGGGACAGCGCATGCCCACCGAGGTGGGCGTCATGCAGTCCGGGCAGATGGGACGCTCGCAGTTGGAGCACGAGACGCCGGTCTCCCGGCCGGGGTGCCGGTAGCAGGTGGCCATTCGGCCGGTGACGATATCCAGCGGCGGCGCTCAGCCGGTCTCGACGGTGAGGATGGGCTCCTCGCCGGGTGCCCTGACCCCCGCGGAGCGCTCGCGCGTGACCATCACGAGGTCCACGCCCTCGATGTCGGTGATCGCGGCCCTGCCGCTGCCGTCCGGACGGACGTTGAACGACGACTCGAAGACGCGCTCGTTGCCCCGCTGGCTCCAGACGACGTAGACCTGCTCGCCGATGGTCTCGCGGAGGCCGTGCACGCTGAGCACCGCCACCTCGCCGTCGCCGCCGGGAACGATGAGCGAGCCTCCGGCCTCCGGCACACGCAACTGGTCCACGGACGCCGACAGCGTGCGTGCCCCGTCATCGTCGTCTAGGAGCATCGAGCCGCCGTAGCCGGCCAGCACCCCCGCGAGGATGATGAAGGCAGCGCTGACCCACGCCATCGCCGGACGCAGGCGAAGTGAGGGCCGGCGTGGCCGAGGTTCGCGGGCGGGCTCGACCGCGGAAGCCGCCGCCGCCTCGCCGCGCACCTCCTGCATGATCGCTTCCCTGAGCGCGGCCGGCGGCGCGAGCTGCGGCACCGCGCGCGGCAGCGCCTCGGCGGCGGGCCGCAGCCGCTCGACCTCGTCGCGGCAGCTCGCGCAGCCCATCACGTGGCGCTCGAAGACCTCGACCTCCAGCTCCGGAAGCGCGCCCAGCAGGTAGGCGCCGACGTTCTCGGTGTGCTCGTGGCCGTTCATGACGCAAGTTCCTCGGCAAGCTCCCGGCGCATCTTGTCCAGCCCCAGGCGCATCCGGCCCTTGATTGTGCCGACGGGCGTCTCCAGCATGGCAGCGATCTGCGTGTGCGTGAACCCCCCGAAATACGCCAACTCGATGACGCGCTCCTGCTCGGCGGGCAGCGTCTCGAGCGCTGACCTCACCTCGCGGGCCTCGTCGCGGCGCACCGCCTCGACGTCGGTGAGCTCCTTCGCCTCGTGCCTCTCCTCGATGCCCTCGGCGCTCGCGCGGCGGCGCTCGTGGACGAGGTTGCGGCGCAGCCCGTCGATGCCGCGGTGATGGACGATGCCCAGCACCCACGTGCGCACGCTTCCGCGCGCGGGCTGGTAGCGCACGCGGCTGCGCCAGATCGAGAGGAACGACTCCTGGACGACGTCCTCGGCGGCCGAGCGGTTGCCCACCATGCGGTAGGCGAGGGAGAACGCCGCGCCGCCGTGACGGTCGTAGATGACCTCGAAGGCGTCGGCCTCCCCGCGCTGGACGAGATGCATCAGCTCCTCGTCGGCGAGCTGCTCGAGTGCCTTGGGACGGCTCATTGCAGATGGTTTCTACGCATCACCCCGGGGGAACGGATCAGCAGGACAACGCGAGACGGAGGTGCACGATGACAGGACGGTCCCCGGCGCAGGTGTACGCCCTGGTCTTCGGGGCGGTGCTCGTCGCGGCGGGCATCCTAGGCTTCTTCTACAACGCCAGCTTCGGGGCCGGGGACGAAGTCGAGCGCGACGCCATGCTCGGGATCCTCGACGTCAACGGCTGGCACAACATCGTGCATCTCGCCTCGGGGCTCGCGTTGCTGGCGTTCGCGGGATCGCATGGGGGCGCCCGGATGTTCGTCCTCGCATTCGGCCTGGTCTACGCGCTGGTCACGGTGCTCGGCTTCATCTACGGGGACGGCGACGCGATCTTCAGCCTGATCCCCATCAACACCGAGGACAACGTGTTGCACATCCTGATCACCCTCGCCGCCTTCGCCGCCTACGCGGCCACGCCGGCGGAGCCGGCCCCCACCAGGGCGGTGACCTAGCGGCCCAGCCGCTTCTCGACGTCATGGACGACGTCGAGGACCCCGCGCTCGAGCGCCCGCAGGCCGCTGGCCTGCCGGCGCTTGTGCACCTGCCGGGCGCGCACCAGGATCAGGGCGCCGCCCGCCACGCCGACGACGGCGCCGGCCGCCACCGTGCGGCCCCAGTTGCGCGGGTCGCGCATGGCCCCGAGCTCCCAATCCGCCAGCTCGTCGGCAGCGGCGTCGGTGAGCTCGGTCAGAGTGCGCTCGAGGCGATCCGTGAGTGCCTCGGGAGGCTCCACCGGCGCGAGCGCCGTGCGCAGCAGCCTCTCGACGTCGCTCAGCTCACTCATGCTCCATCAACCCCTGCTCGAGTTGCTTGATCGCACGGTGGATGAGCACCTTGGTCGCGCCCTCCGAGCGCCCCAGCGCCCGCGCGATCTCCTTGTTGTCCATGCCCAGCGCGAAGCGCATGATCAGCGCCTCGCGGCGGTCGTCCGGAAGATTCGCCACGCCGGCCAGCACGTCCTGCAACTCCTCCCGCCCCTCCACGAGCTCCGCCGTGGTGCGCGGCTCGGCCACCACCGCCGCGTCCTCCAGCTGGGTCTGCGGCCGCCGCGAGCGGTCGCGGTAGTAGTTGGCCGCCAGGTTGTGCGCGATGCGGATGAGCCACGGCCGCAGCGGCCGGCCGTTGGACTCGCGCACCGCCCGCTCGTAGTGGCGGTAGGCCTGCAGGAAGGTCTGCTCCGTGAGGTCCTCGGCGTCGTGGTGGTTGCCCACCCGGTAGTACGCGTAGCTGTAGACGTCGCGCAGGTGCGTGCGGTACAGCTCGCTGAAGTCCCGGTCGAGGCTGGCCTTCTTCGCGGTGGCGGCCGTCTCGCTCACGCATGCGAGCCTACCTCGCAGGCAGCTCCGGCATCAGGCCGCGCGGGCGGCCTTCCGCGGTGCGCACACGCCGGCGACCCACTCCTCAGGGTCGATCCGGCCTTCCACGAGCTCGGCGAGCCCCGCGACTGCGGGCGCTTCGCGCCGGCGCTCGCTCATCAGCGAGGCGAGCAGGGGGACGGTGTCGAGCGCCTCGGCGGCCTGCCCGACGAGAGCGCCCACCTCCTCGCGGCCGAGGCCGCGGCCCAGCAGCTCGCCCGCGCGGCGGTTGCGGCTGCCCTCGGCCAGCGCGGTGGCCACGAGGTCGCCCGTGCCGGCCAGCCCCACGAAGGTCTCGCTGCGGGCGCCCTCGGCGAGCGCGAGCGCGTGGACCTCGGCGAACACGCGGCCGGCCACGGCGCCCGCGGCGTTGAGGCCGCGGGGCGCGGCGGCGGCGGCGGCGAGCGCGGCGACGTTCTTGGCGCAGCCGGCGAACTCGGTGCCGGCGACGTCGTCCGTGCGGACCACGTCGAGTCCGGCGTCCGCGAACGCATCGCCGAGCTGCGTGCGCAGATGCGGATCCTCGGCTGCGAGCACCACCGAGGCCCCGGCGGCCACCGCCTCGCCGGCGTGGGACGGCCCGCCCAGGGCGGCAACGGCGCGGGCGCGCACCCGCTCGGCCACGTAGCGCGTGGGCAGCGTGCCGAGCGGCGCGACCACTCCCTTGGAGAGCACGAGCACCGCGCTGCGGTCGCCGATCCGGCTGCCCACGTTGGCCACGGCGGCCGGCAGGTCACGCGAGGGGACGGCGAGGACGACCAGGTCCACGCCCCGGAACTCGATGGCGTCGACGGGGCCAACCGCGAGGCCGGCGGGGAGCGCCACTCCGGGCAGGTAGCGCTGGTTGAAGCCGTCGGCGGCGAGCTGCGCTGCCTGGGCGGCGGTGCGGCACCCCAGCTGCACCTCCAGGCCGGCGCGCGCCAGCAGCTCCGCGACGGCGGTGCCCATGGAACCGGCCCCCACGACGGCGGCCTTGCGCAACGGCGGCAGGCCGCCGAGCCACTCCCACTGCAGCGCCACGCAGGGCCAGATGCGGGCGGTGACCTCACCCGCGAGGTGGGCGGACGGCGTGCCCACGCGCGGATAGGTGAGCGGACGGCCGAAGCGGAGCTTGACCTTCACCGGCCGGAAGAGGAGACCGCGGCGGGCGCGGTCGCTGCCGAAGACCGCGATCGGAACGACCGGCACCCCGGTCTCGAGCGCCAGGCGCCCGACCCCGCGCTTCGCGCGCCCCACCGAGCCGCTGCGGATGCGCGTGCCCTCCGGAAAGATCAAGACCGCCTCGCCGCGCTCGAGCAGCATGCGGGCGGTGGCCATGCAGTCCTCGTCGGACTCCCCGCGGCGGACGGGGAAGGCGCCCAGGCAGTTGAGGAACCAGCCCACCAGCCGGTTGGAGAACAGCTCGCGCTTGGCGACGAAGTACACCGGCCGGCGCAGGCAGCAGCCGATGGCGAACGGGTCGAGGAAGCTGCGGTGGTTGGCGGCGAGGATCACACCCCCGTGGGCGGGGATGTGCTCGCGGCCCGCGCGGGAGAGGCGGAACCAGATGGCGATCGCGGGCTGCAGGATCGCGCGCGTGACCCAGTAGACGACGGGCTGGACTCCGCGGCGGCGGATGCGATCGTGGTGGAGCGAGAGGGCCTCGGCCTGCTGCGACGGCACGTGTCCCCCTACCCGCGCGCGTGCGCTTCGTTACGCTCCAGCGGGATGGACGTGACGCGCAGCGCCAACGGAGCGGTTGCCGGAGCCGTGGCCGCCCTCGTGTGGGCGGCCCAGCAGCCGCTCGACAAGCGCGCGTTCGGCAGCGGCTACGACGACGTCGAGCTGCTCGGCAAGCTGGCCACCCGCGACGCCGGCTGGCCGCTCGCCGGCGCCGCCATCCACGCCGCCAACGGCGCGGCGTTCGGCGCGGCCTACGCCCAGCTCCGGCCTTTCCTGCCGGGCCCGCCCGTCGCCCGCGCCGTGGCCTGCGGACTGGCCGAGCACGTGGCCCTGTGGCCGCTCGGCCGCCTCGTGGACCGCCACCATCCCGCCCGCCGAGACCTCGAGCCGATGTCCGGCAACCGCCGCGCATGGGCGCAGGCCGCCTGGCGCCACCTGCTCTTCGGCGCCGTGCTCGGCGTCCTCGAGGAGCGGCTCAACCGCCGCCGCCACGAGGAGCCGCCGCCCGTCCCCGTGTCATCCAACGGGCACGGAAACATCGAGCACGCCGTCGCAGCGGCCTGAGAGTGATTGTTCCGGATTAGCTCTGACAGCGGGAGCGCGGACGATGCGCCGGAGTCTTTTACACGCTCTGCGCGGAGTTCTACACACGCGCAGGACCAGGTCCAGCGAAGACCGCCGCGGAGGCTTGCCGTGCTATGCGGTCTCGGTGGTCTGCGCTGCGTCGAGCATGCGAGCGTCGATGCCTTGCTCTTCGGCCGGGTCGCGAAACGCGCCCTGGCGATGGAGCCACAGCTCCGCCGCGGCTCGGTTCGCGAAGTCCCCCTCCGCGCTTCGGGACTGGAGCCCCGCCATGACGCGGACGTAGGAACTCGCGTTGCTGTTGTGCGTCATGGCGCGAACCGCGTTCAGGTAGTCGTACCGGGAGGCGATCGGCACGAGAATGCGCTGCTTCCCGGCGGCGGTGAGTTCGGAGTTCATGAGGATCCGCGCGATGCGACCGTTGCCGTCGGCGAACGGGTGGACCTCTGACACCAGGAACATCGCGAAGACGGCGCGATGGAAACCGGCCGGGAGCGAGTCGTAGCAGCGAAACCCCTCACGCAGTGTGCCCTCGACGAGCTGTGGCTCGACGAAGTAGGTGGAGCCAGCGCGATTGGGTTCGAGCTTGAACTGGCCGGGCCCGACGTCGGGTCGCTCGGACAGCATCATGGCGTGCTGTGAAAGAAGCACGTCGATTAACTCGTCCGCGTCAGCGGGGACCCGTTGGCGCTGCTCAACGTCCGAGACGACGCGGTAGGTGCCGAGGATGTCGTGTGCGTCCTGGGGCCGCTGTCGCGGAACCACGTGCTCGAAGACGATGCGCTCGGCCTCTTCCAGTGTGAACTCGGTTCCCTCGATGAAGTTGGAGAAGTAGGCCTCGAAGAACGCGAACGTGCTGAGCTCGTGCACCTGATTCGCGGCCACCGACGGAGCGGCCACCTGCTGGAGGTAGCCCTGCAGCCCGCCGAAACGCTCGATACGAAGGGGGTCAAATGGGACGCCCGCGCGGCGGGCGCGGCCACGGGTTGAATGCAACGCGCCGGGGCGTGTGCCGCTCAGCGCGCCGATGAGCGCGTCGAGCCGCTCGAACTCCTCCTCGGCGTCGAGCTTGTGGGCGAGCGCCCGCGCCTCGTCGCGTAGCTCGTTCAGTGCAGACGGCCGCAGTAGCGCGTGCTGATCGAGCCGCTCTTCGAGCTCTGCGGCGCTGAGCGTCCGTGGCAGCCCGCCGCGCGCCCGCGACGACCGCATGTTCTCCAGGAAGGCTCGTGCAGGGGAGCTGAAATAGAGCTCCTCACCCATCCAACGGACATCACCTTCGACCGGCCCGTGCCCAAGCCGAGGTCGCAAGCGAAGGCCGGGAATGCGCTGTTCGTTCTTCGTCGTCGTCGCGAGCGTCACCGAACCGTCCGAGGCCGGCCCACCTTCCAGCGCCGTGCGGTCGACGACGACGGCGCCGCGGAAGTAGCCTGCCGCGATACGCGACCAGTTGCGCCGCGTGACGACTTCGAGGTCGTCCGACAGGTTCTTCGTGTACAGCCGGGGGCCGAGCTTGCGCGCTCGCCCTTCATCAAGCAGCCCACGGATCGCGCGACTGCTCGAAGTCGTCGTGAAGAAGACTTCCGGCTGCTCGTCTAGTGAAAAACGGGGCATACGAGGGCTCATCGCGCTCAGTGTGGCAAAAATCTGGGCATAAGACCTGGATTTCGTCGAAAACCTGGGCGTAAGTGTAGCGCCCGATCGGGACGGAGGGGCGAGCACGGGCTGTCGCTCCTCTGGTGACGCAGGCTCTCCAACCGCACGAAGCGGCCATCGCGCTCGACGCCCCAGACCCTCCAGCCGTTGCGGCGGCTGGTCTCGCCGGCGATGAGCCGGGCGGCGTGCGAGAGGCTGTGCGCTCGCCCGAATCCCAGGTCGTCGGCCGGGGCGCGCGATCCGGAAGTCGAGCACGACCCGCGCCGCGGCCTGCGGGCGCGGCACAGCGGGCCCAGCGAACTCAGCCCCGCTGCGGCGGCGGACGGCCTCAGCTCGGACGCCGGCGAAGTCTCGCCGCGGGCGGCCGCCGCCCCCTGGGCGGGTTGCTGCCCTCCGGCACCCAAAACGCGTCGAAACGCGAGAAGCGCGTCCGCCAACGGCCCGACAGGCCAACAGCCGCCTTCAGCGAGGCGGCCGTTGCATTTCAGGGCTATTCCCGAACTCAATCAGGGAACAGTCGCTGAGAGCCCGCCCTCGGACTCGAACCGAGAACCTCTTCATTACAAGTGAAGTGCTCTGCCAATTGAGCTAGGCGGGCAGTTCGTCGTCAGCATAGATCGGCCTGTGGGCCCAGCCGGCTCACCGGACCGCTCAACCCCACTCGTACATCTGCCGATAGATCGGGCGAGGACTGATGGAACGCTCTGGGGTCCAGGTGGCGACGGTGTTCGATGCGCCCTTTCGCGCGGTCGCGGAGCTGGCGACCGACGCGATGGTCGTGTCGGACGAGAGCGGGCGGCTGGCCTACGCCAACCCCGCGGCCGAGCGCATGCTCGGCTACGACCCCGGCGAGCTGAACGGGCGACCCCTCGCGGTCATCATCCCCGCGCGCCACCGGGACGCCCAGCAGCGCGAAATGAGCCGCTACCTCGAGAGCGGCGAGGCCTGCCTTATCGGGCGCACGGCGGAGATCGAGGCCCTGCACCGCGACGGTTCCGAGGTTCCCGTGGAGCTGACCATCGCGGCCCCCGAGTCGTCCGGCCAGCGCTGGTTCGCCGCGATCATGCGCGACGTGTCGGAGCGCCGCGAGGCACAGCTGGAGCTGGCGCGCAGCGAGGCCATGCTGGCGCACGCCGCACGGGTGGCCGGCATCGGGAGCTGGGAGTGGAGCGTCGCGGACGATGTGCTGACCTGGTCCGACGAGATGTACCGCGTCTACGGGCTCGAGCCGCGTTCCTTCGACGCCAGCTTCGCCGCGTTCATGGACCGCGTGCACCCCGACGACCTCGAACACGTGGCGAACTCGATCCAGTGCGCGATGACCGAGATCATCCCGTTCGAGTTCGAGCACCGGATCGTGCGGCCCGGCGGCGAGGTACGCACGCTGCACTGCCGTGGCAGCTGCTTGGCCGCCGGCGACGGGCGGCTGGAGCGCATGTTCGGCATCGGCGAGGACGTGACGGAGCGACGGGACCACGAACGCGCGCTGCAGGAGGCCGAGGCGCTGTTTCGGGGCGCCTTCGACCAGGCCCCGATCGGCATGGCGCTCGGGCGCGCCGACGGGTCGTGGGCGCGGGCGAACGACGCCCTGGTGCGCATGCTCGGCTACTCCCGCGAGGAGCTCACGACGAAGCGCTTCCAGGAGGTCACCCATCCTGACGACATCGACGCTGACCTGGAGGCCAAGCGCGCGATGCTCGCGGGCGAGCGCGACGGCTACTGCACGCGGAAGCGCTACATCCATCGCGACGGCCACGTCGTCTGGATATCCCTGTCGGTCGCGCTCGTGCGCGACGGCGAGGGAGCGCCCCTCTACTTCGTCTCGCAGATGGAGGACATCACCGAGCGCAAGCGCATGGACCTGGCGCTGGGGCAGGCGGAGGAGCGCTTCCGCAGGGTCTTCGAGCAGAGCCCGGTGGGCATCGTGCTCGTGGGCGAGGACGGCCGTTTCGTGCAGGTCAACGACGCGTTCTGCTCCATGACCGGCTACGCCGAGCGGGAGCTGCTCGAGCTCAGCTTCGCCGACCTGACCCACCCCGATGACGTCGAGCTGGACACGGGCCTTGCCGACGCGGTCTTCTCCGGCCACGTCCCGAGCTATCAGGTCGAGAAGCGCTACCTGCGCAAGGGCGGCAGCGTGATCTGGGTGGCGCTGACCGCCGCTGCGGCGCGCAGCGACGACGGCAGCGCGCCCTATGGCATCTGCATCGTCGAGAACGTCACCGAGCGCAAGCGCTTCGAGGGCCGGCTCCAGTACTTCGCCGACCACGATCCGCTCACCGGCCTCCTCAACCGCCGTCGCTTCGAGTCCGAGCTCGACCGACAGGTGACCTACACGGCCCGCTACCGGGCCTCCGGAGCGGTGCTGCTCATGGACCTCGACAACTTCAAGTACGTGAACGACACGCTCGGCCACCGGATCGGCGACGAGCTGATCCGCGGGGTGGCCGACGTGGTGCGCTCCCGCCTGCGCGGCTCGGACGTGCTCGCCCGCCTCGGCGGGGACGAGTTCGCCGTGGTGCTGCCCGAGGCCGGGCGCGACGACGCCGAGCGCGTGGCCGAGGCGTTGCGGGCCGCCGTGGCCGCCTATCCCATGACCGTGGACGGGCGCACCGTGCGCACGACGGCGAGCATCGGCGTGACGCTGTTCGACGAGCACACCACCGGCGCCGATCGCCTGATCGTCGAGAGCGACCTCGCGATGTACGCGGCCAAGCACGCGGGGCGCGACCGGGTGATGTTCTACGAGCCGGATGGCGACGACCACACCCTCATCCGCACCGGCTTCACCTGGTCGACCCGGTTGCGCGAGGCGCTCGAGCAGGACCGCTTCGTGCTCCACGCCCAGCCGATCGTGGACGTCTCGACGGGCGAGACCAGCCGCTACGAGCTGCTCATCCGCATGCTCGACGAGGATGGCTCGCTGGTCCCGCCCGCGACGTTCCTCTCCACCGCCGAGCGCTTCGGCTTCATCGAGCCGATCGACCGCTGGGTGGCCTGCCAGGCCATCGACATGCTGGCTGCCCGGCCCGACCTCACGCTCGAGGTCAACGTCTCGGGCAAGTCGATCGGCTCGCCCGACCTGCTCGCGGCCATCGAGCGCCGGCTGCGCGAGAGCGGCGCCGATGCCACCCGGCTGATCTTCGAGGTCACCGAGACGGCGGCGATCACCAACATGGACGCCGCGCGCGAGTTCGCGCTCTCGCTGCGCCGCCTCGGCTGCAAGTTCGCGCTCGACGACTTCGGGGCCGGCTTCGGCTCGTTCGTCTACCTCAAGCACCTGCCCGTGGACTACCTCAAGCTCGACGGCGACTTCATCCGCGACCTGCCCGGCAACCCCACCGACCAGCTCGTGGTCCGGGCGATGGTGGACGTGGCGCGCGGCCTGGGCCAGCGCACGATCGCGGAGTTCGTGGGCTCGGAGGAGTGCTTCGAGCTGCTGCGCGACCTCGGCGTGGACTACGCGCAGGGGTTCTGGCTGGGCAAGCCCGCCCCGCTGCCCGCGGCGGGCTGAGGCCACGCCGCGCCCGGGTCTATGCTCCCGGGCGCATGGACGAGGCCGGGTCAGGCGGCGCGACGACGATCGTCGTCGCCGACGACCACCAGGTGGTGCGCAGCGGGCTGCGGATGTTGCTGGATGCCCAGCCGGACCTGCAGGTCGTGGCGGAGACGGGCGACGTGCCCGCCACCGTCCGCTCCCTGAAGGGCCACCGCCCGCGAGTGCTCATCCTCGACCTCAACATGCCGGGCGAGCCCAGCCTGCCGGCCATCCCGTCGCTGCGCGAGGCGTCGCCCGAGACGCGCATCGTCGTGCTCACCATGCAGGACGACCCCGCGTTCGCCCGCGAGGCGCTGCAGGCGGGCGCCCTCGGCTACGTGCTCAAGGAGGCCGCCGACGTGGAGCTCGTCCGCGCCGTGCGCCTGGCCGCGGAGGGCCGCACCTACCTCCACCCCGAGCTCGGCGCCCGGCTCGCGGCCGAGCCCACGCGCGATCCGCGGCCGGACGACCTCACCGGGCGCGAGATCGACGTGCTGCGCCTGATCACGCTCGGCCACACGAACGCGGAAGTGGCCTCCATGCTCTATCTCAGCGTGCGCACGGTGGAGTCGCACCGCGCGAACATGCAGCAGAAGCTGAACATCTCCACGCGCGCCGGCCTGGTGCGCTACGCGCTCGATCGCGGGCTGCTGGCGGACCTCGACCGGTGAAGACGGTCCTCGTGACCGGCTGCTCGCCCGCTCACACGCGGGTGAGCATCGCGCGCAGCGGCTCCGGCGGCGCGTCGCGCTCGGCCAGGTGGGTCCCCACCTTGCGCTTCACGCGCTGCAGCGCGTTGTCCACCGTCTTGGTGTCGCATGCCAGCCGGTCGGCGATCGCCTCGTAGGAGTGCCCGTCCAGGTAGAGGGAGAGCACGGCGCTCTCCAGGTCGGACAGCACGCTCGACAGGCAGGCCACGAGGCTGTGCAGCTCCTCGCTGGAGATGACCTTGTTCGCCGGCTCGTGAACGTCGGGCCCGGGGAGCACGTCCTCCAGCGTGGGCTCGGAGTCCCCGGACGCCGACGGCGCCTGCGAGAACGAGACGTATTGGTTGAGCGGCGTGTGCTTGTTGCGCGTGGCGGTCTTCACCGCCGTGATGATCTGGCGCGTGATGCACAGCTCCGCGAAGTTGCGGAAGCTCGACTCGCGGTCCGAGCGGTAGTCGCGCACCGCCTTGTAGAGGCCCACGAGGCCTTCCTGGATGAGGTCGTCGGCGTCGCCGCCCACGAGGAAGTAGGAGGAGGCCTTCAGCCTGACGAAGCCGTAGTAGCGCTTGACGATGCGGTCGTACGCGTCCGGCCGGCCCTGCTTGGCGAGCGCGATGAGGTAGTGATCATCAAGCTCGACTTCAGAATGAGACTTGAACGCGGTAGAGGAGATGGCCACGGATGGTCCTTTCTCGGGCCCGGGTGGACCCCGACGATCTGTGGCGCGCGTACCTCCCCTGGCAGCGCCCCGAATGAGCTGCACCCCGACGGTTCCTCCCTCTGGGAGCTAACCCTCTAGTGCAGCTTCAAGCTGGCGCGAGTATTACGGAGGTTATGGAGCCTTGTCAAGCCTGGACTGCAAGATTCCGTACACGAGTGCGGCGGCGGCGCTGGAGACGTTGAGTGAGGCGACCTTCCCGCGCACCGGCAGCGCCACGAGCTCGTCGCAGGCGTCGCGCACGCGCGGGCGCAGGCCGCCGCCCTCCGAGCCCATGACGAGCACGGTCTTCCCGGCGTAGTCCGGCCGCGTGTACGGCACGCCGCCGGGGTCGGCGCCGTACACCCAGGCGCCCGCCTCCTTGGCCTGCGCGAGCCAGTCGGCCACATTGCGCACGCGCGCAACGTGGAGGTGCTCCACGGCGCCGGCGGATGCCTTGCAGGCGGCCGGCGTGATCTCGGCGGAGCGCCGCTCGGGGATGACCACGCCCGAGGCGCCCGCACACTCGGCCACCCGGCACACCGCCCCGAGGTTGCGGGGATCGGTGACCTGGTCCAGGCACACCACCAGCGCGTCGTCGGCCGCCAGCAGCCCGTCCCCGTCCGCGTAGGGATACGCGCCGGCGTCGGCGCACACGCCCTGGTGATCGGGTGACCCGCAGCGCTCGGTGAGCTGGTGGTCGTCCGCCGCCTCCACAGCCACGCCCTGGAGCCAGGGCTCGCGGGCGGCGCCCTGAGCCGCCCACACACGGGTCACCCGCCGGCGCCCCCGCAGCGCCTCGCGCACCGGGTTGCGCCCGTAGAGGATCATCTATGCCCGCTCGATGCGCGGGCCCTCCGGGGTGTCGCGCACAACCCAGCCGAGCGCCGCGGACTCGTCGCGCTTGGCGTCCGCGGTCTCGAAGTCGCGGGCGTCGCGTGCCGCCTGGCGCTCGTCCACCAGGCGGCGGACCTCGGCCGGCACCTCCTCCGCGGAGCAGTCGAGCAGGCCCTCGAGGCCCAGCGCCCAGAGCATGTCGCGGAACGCGCCCACGCCGAGCGTCTCCCCGCCGTCGAGGCGGCGATTGCCCTCGGCGATCCAGCCGAACAGCTCGCCCCGGCAGGCGCCCGCGGTGTCGAAGTCATCAGCCAGGCGGTCGAAGAAGCGCTGCTCGAACGGCGCCAGCGCATCCGGCTGCGGCGCGTCCGGGTCGAGCCGGCGGCAGAACTCGCGCACTCGGTCCACGCGCGCGGAGGCATCGGTGAGGGCGTCGGGCGAGAAGGCCAGCGGCTTGCGGTAGTGGCCGCCCACGAGGTACATGACCAGCGTGTCGCGCCCATAGGTGTCGAGTGCCTCGCTCAGCTGGAAGATGTTGCCCACCGACTTGGCCATCTTCTCGCCCTCGATGCGGATCATCCCGTTGTGCATCCAGAGCCGGGCGAGCGGCCTGCCGCGCCCGGCCTCGGTCTGGGCGATCTCGTTCTCGTGGTGGGGGAAGATCAGGTCGGAGCCGCCGCCGTGGATGTCGAAGTCCAGGCCGAGGATGTGCTCGGCCATGGCGGAGCACTCGATGTGCCAGCCCGGGCGCCCGCGCCCCCAGGGCGCGTCCCACGCCGTGTCCTCACCCGGCTTCTGGGCCTTCCACAGCGCGAAGTCGTGCGGGCTCTCCTTGAGCGCCATCGTGACCCGCGAGTCCTCCTCCCCCTGGTCCATGTCGTCGAGCTCCCGGTTGGAGAGCTTGCCGTAGCCCTCGTGCGACGCCACGCGGAAGTACACGTCGCCTCCGGACTCGTAGGCGTGGCCCCCGTCGAGGAGTGCCTGGATGAGGTCCACGATTCCGTCGATCGTCTCGCTGGCCAGCGGCTCTGAGTCGGGGCGGCCCAAGCCGAGGCGGTCGGTGTGGTCGACGTAGTGGGCGGTCATCTCTCGCGCCAGCTCCTCACTGGTGACGTCATGCTCCCGCGCGGCGGCGTAGATCTTGTCGTTGACGTCGGTGACGTTGACCACCAGCGTGACGTCGTAGCCCTCGTGCTCGAGGAAGCGCTTGAGCAGCGAATAGACCACGTAGGGCCGGGCGTTGCCGACGTGGATGCGCGAGTACACCGTGGGGCCGCAGGCGTAGATGCCCGCCTTGCCGGGGTCGCGCGGCTCGAGCGGGCGCTCCTCACCGGTGAGCGTGTCATGCAGGCGGATCGTGCGCATCGGCGGGGAGCGTACCGGCGGGAAGCCGTCCGTTCGCCCGCAGGATCTTGAGCGTGTGCACCGTGATGTAGCCGCGCCAGCGACCACGGCGGCACGACCACTGCGATGACCATCTAGTCGGCCAAGTCCACCGTGGCCACCGCGAGCGCAGCGATGCCCTCGCCGCGCCCCACGAAGCCCATGCCCTCGTTCGTCGTGAACTTCACGCTCGCGCCCGCGGGCCCCAGCCCGAGCGCGCCGCCCAGGGTCTCGCGGATGTCCTCCCTGAAGCCGCCCAGCTCGGGCGCCTCGCAGATGACTGTGGCGTCCACGTGCAGCGGGCGGTAGCCGAGGTCCTCGAGCAACTCGAGCACGTGGGCCAGCAGCGCCGTGCTGTCCGCGCCCGCCCACTTCGTGTCGGTGTCCGGGAAGTGCTGGCCGATGTCTCCGAGGCCGGCGGCGCCCAGCAGCGCGTCGATGACGGCGTGGGTGAGCACGTCGGCGTCGGAGTGCCCTGCCAGGCCCCGTTCGGCGGGTATCTCCAGGCCACCGAGGATGAGCGGGCGCCCCTCCACGAAGCGATGGGAGTCGTAGCCGATGCCCGAGCGGGCGCTCACCCCAGCGGCTCCATCCGGCGCCGGCGGCGGTCGAACACGGCGATCTCGGACACCCCGAGCGAGCGCAGCAGCTCGACGGCGCGTTCGTAGCGGTGCCCCACGTGCCCGGGCACGTGCGCGTCGCTGGACAGCGCCACGGGCCGCCCGGCCTCCAGGCACAGCTCGAGGAAGGCCGGCGCGGGGTAGATCTCCCCCACCGGTTTGCGCAGCCCGGCAGTCGACACCTCGATGGCCACGTCCGAGTCGGCGATGCCGTCCATCGCGCGATCGTAGAAGCGCCGCAGGTCACCGTCGGGCACGGGACGGTCGGATCCCCAGACCTTCACGAGGTCCGGGTGGGCCAGGATGTCGAACATCCCGCTGCGCGCCGCCTCGCCGAGCGTCTCGAAGTAGCGCCTCCAGACGCGCTCCGGCGAGCCGCCCGTGCTCCACACGTCCCAGTCGCCGGCCATGTCCACGGCGTCATCGTGCAGGAAGTGGACCGAGCCCACCACGTAGTCCCATTCCTGCTCGTCGAGCATCGCGGCCATGCGGTCCTCGGCGCCGGGCACGAAGTCCGCCTCGATGCCCAGCTTGAGCGGCGTCTCCTCGCGCACGAAGCGGCAGTACTCCTCGATGTCGTCGGTGGCAGCGGCGCGCCAGAATGGGTGCTGCCAGACGTCGAGGGCGCGGGAGAAGCGGTGCACGTGCTCGGACACCCCGAGCTCTGAGATGCCCCGCTCCCGAGCCGCGTCGAGGTAGCGCTCGACGTTGGCCGCGCTGCGGTAGTCGGGGTCCTCGTCGTCGGGGCGCAGGTGGACGTGGTAGTCCGTGAGCATCAGGCAGACATCAGAACGTCGGCGATCACCAGGTCGGCCGGGCGGGTGACCTTGATGTTCTCGGGCGGGGCCTCCACGATGCACACCGCCCCGCCGGCGGCCTCCACCAGCGCAGCGTCGTCGGTGGCGGCGGCGAGCGCCTCGTCATCGATGTCCAGCGCGCGGCGCAGCACGTCCGCGCGGAAGGCCTGCGGGGTCTGGATGGCCCACAGCACCGAGCGGTCGAGGGTGCGCAGCACGCGGCCGCCGCCGTCGGCCTCCTTCATGCTGTCGGTGACCCTGGCGGCGGCGATGGCCCCATCCGTCCCGTCGAGCGCGTCCACGCAGCGGCGCACCAGGTCCGGCGTCACGAGCGGGCGCGCGGCGTCGTGCACCACGGCGACGGTGGCCTCGGGGGCGGCCGCCAGCGCGAGGCGCACCGACGCCGAGCGCGACGGCCCGCCCAATACGCGGTCGGGCGCCTCCTCCCAGCCGGGCGGGACGGCCACCACCACGCGCTCGCACACCTCGGCGAGCGCGTCGATGCTCCAGTCCAGCAGCGCTCGGCCTCGCAACGGGACGAACGCCTTGGGACCCGGGGCCCCAAGGCGCTCTCCGCTGCCGGCCGCGGGAACGATCCCGACGACGGCCAATGTCTCTCAGCTCAGACGGGCGCTACTTCGCCGCCGCGGCGGCGCCGTTGCGGTCGGCGTGGGCGTCCTCGATCAGCGAGTCGAGATGCTCCTCAGCCTCGTCCTCCTCCATGTCGAGCGCGTACATCAGCTCGGACGCGAGGATCTTCTTGGCGCGGGTGTACATCTGCTTCTCGCCCGTCGAGAGGCCCTTCTCGACCTCGCGGATGGCGAGGTTGCGCACAACCTCGGCGAGCTCGTACACGTCGCCCGTCTTGATCTTGTCCCGGTTGTGCTTGAAGCGCCGGTTCCAGTTCTTGGGCATCTCGCTCACGTCATCGCGGAGGACGGCGAGGACCTTCTCGACCGCCTCGTCCCCGATCACGCGGCGAAGACCGGCCCTGCCGGCGTTCTCCGACGGGACCATCACGGTCATGTCGTTGTGGAGGATCTGGATCGTGAGGTACTCGCGGCGCTCGCCGAGAACCTCCTTCAGCTCCTTCTTGAGGACCTTGCCTGCCCCGTGATGCGGGTAGACGACCTGATCCCCGATCTCGTATTCGATGTGCGGGATCTCGCGGTCGACGTCGAGGCCCTCGACTCCATCCAGCGTCTCCTCGGTGATGGTGTTCCCTCCTTCAGTCCGGCGCCGGTCCGGGCGCACGGCTCAGGTTTGCAGATAGCGGTCCACGAGGTTGATCTCCTGCAGCCGGCGAAGGCCCTCGCGGATGTCCTTCGCCCGCATGTCACCGACGCCGTCGACTGACTCCAGCTCCGGGTCGGTGGCGGCGAGAATCTCGTCAAGGCCCCCGAACTCCCGCACGATGCTCTGGATGACCAGCTTCGGGAGGCGGGGGATGCGGCCGAGGATGCGGTAACCCCTCGGCGAGGCGGCATGGTCCAGGGTGTTGAGCTTGCGGTCGTAGCCGAGCAGCTCGGACAGCCGCCCGAAGTCGAGCAGGTCCTGGTGCGTAAGGCGGGCGAGCGAGTCCAGCACGAGCGCGAAGCTCTCCTCGGAGTGCTCGGCGAGGTAGTCGTGCACCAGAGCGGCCTTCTCGGCGGCCACGCCCACCATGACCTCCTCCAGCTGCATCTCGATGAGCCGGCCCTCGGTGCCCAGCTCCACGATGTAGCGCTCGATCTCGACCGCCATGCGCGTGACCAGCTCGGCGCGCTGGAGCACCGTGAGCACGTCGTGCAAAGTGACGCCGCCCTCGAACTCGAGCGCGGTGAGGCGGGTGGAGACCTGATCGAGGCGGCTGCGGTACTTGTCGAGCGTGGCCAGGGCCTGGTTGGCCTTGGCGAGGATGGCCGGGATGTCCTCGAGGATGTACTTGGCGCCGTCGAGGTAGAGCGAGACCACGTCGCGGCTGCCGGAGATGGCGATCACCAGCGCGCCGGTCTGCTTGGACACGCGCTCGGCGGTGCGATGGCGGGTGCCGGTCTCCAGCGAGAGGATCGTGGGGTCCGGCATGAGCTGCACGTTGGCCCAGTTGATCTTCGTGCAGTTGGTGTTGAGGATGATCGCGCCGTCCATCTTGGCCAGCTGGTAGAGGAACGGCGGCGTGTAGTCGATGTCGAGCTTGATGCCGCCCGAGTAGAGGAAGGACAGCTCGTCCTGCTCGCCGATGCAGACGAGGGCGCCCGTGCGCGCCTGCACGATGTGGTCGATTCCCTCGCGGACCGCGGTGCCCGGGGCGATCATCTCGAGCGCCCGGACCAGCCGGGGCTCCTGACGGTTCGGTTCTGCGACGTCGTCCCCGGAGTGCACCTGCATCGCACCGATTGTAGGGGACGTGTCCGGCATTTGCAGCCGTTTTCGGCTTTCTAGAGCGGTTCGTTGCCTGCGAAACACCGCAACTTTCCCCGCTCCGCTAGGTTTTACGCCTCAGTACCGACCCTTGCTCAACCGCTTTTCGAGCCCGATCTCGGGAAGCGGCCGGGGGACCCAGGTTGTTTGGGGCGAATCGTCTCTGTGACGTAGCGCGACTCTTTCCGCGCGAGCCCGTCAGCTAACCCCGGAAGCGCTGACGAAAGAGAGGACCTTCCTCACATGCCGTATCGCTGCCCGCGCGCCCTGCTTGGCGTGCTCCTGGCCCTCATAGGCGTCTTGGCCCTGCCGAGCGCCGCCATGGCGTCGTTCGGCGACGAGACGCTCAGCCGCGGCGACCGCGGACACGACGTCCGCGTGCTGCAGTCCTGGCTCACCCATCTCGGGGTGGACACCGACGTGGACGGCGTCTTCGGCCGCGGGACCGAGAGCAAGCTGAAGCGCTTCGAGAAGCGGGAAGGCTGGAAGCAGGACGGCAAGCTCAGCAAGATCAACGCGCGCCAGATGCGCAAGCTGATGGAGCGGAAGTTCGGCTCCGACGAGGGCGACGACGCTCCCGTCGGGCGCGCGCGGCTGTCACGCAACGGCCGCACCGCCGTCGCGCCGGCGGACGCACCCGAGCGCGTGAAGCGCGCCATCCACTACGCCAACAAGCTCACGCGCAAGCCCTACCGCTACGGCGGCGGCCACGCGAGCTTCCGTGACGACGGCTATGACTGCTCCGGCGCCGTGAGCTACGCGCTGCGCGGCGCGAAGACGCTGGACCGGCCCATGGACTCACGCGAGCTCATGTCCTGGGGCCGCTCCGGCGAGGGCAAGTGGATCACCGTCTACACGAAGTCCTCGCACGCCTACGTGGTGATCGCGGGCCTGCGCTTCGACACCTCCGGCCGCGGCGAGGAGGGCCCGCGCTGGCGGCCCGAGAAGCGCTCCACGCGCGGCTACCGCGTGCGCCACTGGCGCGGCCTGTAGCGCCCGCTCCAGACGCCGCCCGACGCCGCCAGCCGGCCAGCCGGCCAGCCGGCCAGCCGCAAGAGCATCGGGCCCGGGCGGCTACGCCGCGCGGGCCGCCTGCTCACCCGTGCCCAGGGCCGCCCCCACCGCGGCTCGCAGCGTGCGTGCCTCGCCGTCCGGCGAGAGGACCGGCTCCAGGCCGAACTTGGCGGCCTCCGCGATGCGGCGCTCGGGGTGGGCCACGTAGCGCAGCTCGCCGGTGAGGCCCACCTCGCCGAAGGCCGCGAGTGGCCGCTCGGGGGACCCGAGTGCCACGCCGCGGGCCGCCGACGCCAGCGCCAGCGCCACCGCCAGGTCCGCCCCCGGCTCGTCCACGCGGACGCCGCCCGCCAAGGACACGAACACGTCGCTCGAGCCCAGCGCCAGGCCGGCGTGGCGAGCCAGCACGGCAAGGACGAGCGCGAGGCGGTTGCGGTCCACCCCGTTGGCCACGCGCCGCGGCGGCACGAGCTCGGTTGGCGCCACCAGCGCCTGCACCTCCACGAGCATCGGCCGCGAGCCCTCCATCGCGCACAGGACGACCGAGCCCGGAGCACGCGTGGCCTCGGCCACGAAGCGCGCGGAGGCGTCCGCCACCTCGGCCAGTCCGCCCTCGCCCATCTCGAACACGCCCACCTCGTTGGTGGAGCCGAAGCGGTTCTTGAGCGCGCGCAGCGTGCGGTACGTGCGCTCGCGCTCACCCTCGAACTGGAGCACGCAGTCCACGAGGTGCTCGAGGACGCGCGGACCGGCCAGCGCACCCTCCTTCGTGACGTGGCCCACCAGCACGACGGCCACCCCGCGCTCCTTGGCCACGCGCATGAGCCGCCCGGCCACCTCGCGCACCTGGCCCACCGAGCCGGGGGCGCCGGTGAGCCCGCTGGCATAGAGCGTCTGCACGGAGTCGATCACGCAGGCGTCGGGACGCTCCGCCTCGAGCGTGGCGATGACGGCGTCGAGGTCGGTCTCCGCCACGATGGGCACCTTCAGGGCGTCGGCCCCCAGGCGCTCGGCGCGTAGCTTGACCTGCGCGGCCGACTCCTCGCCCGACACGTACAGCACGCGCCTGCCCGCGCCCGCGAGGTTGCCGAGGGCGCTGCCGGTGAGCGTGGACTTGCCGATGCCCGGCGAGCCGCCTATGAGCACGAGCGAGCCGGGCACCAGGCCGCCGCCCAGCACACGGTCGAGCTCGCCGATGCCCGTGGTGTGGCGCCGGATCGCCGGGGCCTCCACCTCGGCCAGCAGCACCGGCCGGACGGCCTTGGCGGAGCGCCGCCCGCTGCCGCCCCCACCAGCGCCGCGCCGCGGTTCCGCGGCCCGCTCCTCCACCAGCGAGTTCCACTCGCCGCAGCCAGGGCAGCGGCCGTGCCACTTGGCGCTGTCGTGACCGCAGCAGGAGCAGACGAAGACGGTGGAGCGAGCCATCCACCGAGGGTAAGCCCGCGGGTGGACGGTCCTCGCCCCTATCTTGGCGGGCATGCCGCTCCCGCTGCCGCTGCCCGACCCTCCGCTCGCCGACTCGCGGGTGGCGCTGCGGCCCTGGCGCGAGGAAGACCTTCCCGCGCTGGTGGCCGAGCTGCAGGACCCCGACATCCCGCGCTGGACCTTCATCCCCTTCCCGTACGCGGAGCGCGACGGGCGGGAGTTCCTCGCCAAGCAGCGCCACGACCTCGAGGCCGGGACGGGCCTCGCACTCGCCATCGAAGCGGTTGACGGCGGCGCGCTGGCCGGTGCGATCGGCATCGAGCCGCTGGACCGCGTGGCCGGGCGCGGCGAGATCGGCTACTGGGTGGCCCGCGAGCAGCGCTGCCGCGGGATCGCCACGCGCGCGGTCAAGCTGCTGTCGGGCTGGGCCCTGGGGGAGCTCGGCCTGGAGCGGCTGGCGATCCTCCCCTTCGCCGGCAACACGGCCTCCGAGCGCGTGGCGGAGCGGGCGGGCTTCTCGCGCGAGCGGACGCTGCCCGCGCATCGGCTGCACCCGCTGAGCGGCGAGGTGCGCGACATGACCCTCTTCGGGATCACGCGCGGGCGCCCGCTCTAGATGCTGTCGTCGGCCTCCGCCACCGCCCGCTCCGCGGCGTCGAAGCCGATCTTCGAGTGGGTGCCGTCACAGAACGGCTTGGTGGTGGAGCCGCCGCAGCGGCACAGGGCGATCGACTCGCCCTCGGCGCCCACGTCGTACTCGCTGCCGTCGGCGTCGATCAGCCGGATCGGCCCCGTCACCTTGTACGGCCCGTTGTGCCGGGCCTTGATCTCCACCTCCGCCATGTTGCCCCTCCCGCGAGCTACTCGGCGGAGGCCTTGCCCTCGTCGTCCGGGGGCGCATCGGGCACCTCGGGAAGGACCTCGGGGTCCTCCGGAAGGTCGCCGCCGGAGCCCGACGGGCGGGAGCCGTCGCCCGGCTCGTCGCCGCCCTGCTCCTGCTCGCCCTCGCGGGCGCCCACGCCAACCGGCTGGCGCTTCTTCTTGGCCTCCACGACCTCGATCGTGACCTCGGGCTCGACGCCGTCCGGCGCGCGGCCCACCTCGATGGTGGAGCCCGGCGGCATGGACTGCTTGAGCACCTCGTCGGCCAGCGGGTCCTCGATGTAGCGCTGGATGGCGCGGCGCAGCGGCCGGGCGCCCATCGACGGGTCCCAGCCCTTGTCCACGAGCAGGTCCTTGGCCTCGTCGGAGAGGTTGAGCGACAGCTCGCGCTCGGCCATGGACGCGCGGATGCGGCGCAGCAGGAGCTCGACGATCTCGAAGATCTCCTGCTTCTCCAGCTTGTGGAAGACGATGACCTCGTCGATGCGGTTGAGGAACTCGGGCCGGAAGACCTTCTTGAGCTCGCCCATGATGCGGCTCTTCATGTCCTCGTAGCTGACGCCCGTCTCGTCGCCGATCGTGAACCCGATGCCGGTGTTCTTGGCGATGTCCTTCGCGCCCACGTTCGAGGTCATGATCACGATCGCGTGGCGGAAGTCCACGGTGCGCCCCTGGGCGTCCGTGAGCCGGCCGTCCTCCAGGATCTGGAGCAGGATGTTGAAGACGTCGGGGTGGGCCTTCTCGATCTCGTCGAGCAGCAGCACGCTGTAGGGCTTGCGCCGCACGGCCTCGGTGAGCTGGCCGCCCTCGTCGTAGCCGATATAGCCGGGGGGCGAGCCCACCAGCCGCGACACGGAGTGCTTCTCCATGTACTCCGACATGTCGATGCGCACCATGGCGTCCTCGTCGCCGAACAGGAACTCGGCGAGCGTGCGCGCCAGCTCGGTCTTGCCCACGCCGGAGGGGCCCAGGAAGATGAAGGAGCCGGTGGGGCGCTTGGGGTCCTTGAGTCCCGCGCGCGAGCGGCGGATGGCCTTGGACACGGCCTCGATGGCCATGTGCTGGCCGATGACGCGCTTGTGCAGCTCCTCCTCCATGCGGATGAGCTTCTGGGTCTCGGCCTCGGTGAGCTTGAAGACGGGGATGCCCGTCCACATCGAGACGATGTCGGCGATCTCCTCCTCGCCGATCTCGGGGCGCTCGCCGGACTCGCCGGTGCGCCACTGCTCCTCGAGATCGCGCTTCTTGTTGGTGAGCTGGCGCTCGCTGTCGCGCAGGTTGGCGGCCTTCTCGAACTCCTGCGCCTCGATGGCGGCCTCCTTGTCACGCCGCGTGGTCTCGATCTCCTCCTCGAGGTCGCGGAACATGGGGGGCGCCGTCATGGCCTTGATGCGCGTGCGCGACGCGGCCTCGTCGATGAGGTCGATGGCCTTGTCGGGCAGGAAGCGGTCGGAGATGTAGCGGTCGGCCAGCTCGGCCGCAGCGTCGAGCGCGTCGTCGGAGATCTTGACGCGGTGGTGCTGCTCGTAGCGCTCGCGCAGGCCCTTGAGGATCTGGACCGTCTCGTCGGTGGACGGCTGGTCCACCCGGATCTGCTGGAAGCGGCGCTCCAGCGCGGAGTCGCGCTCGAGGTACTTGCGGTACTCGTCGAGCGTGGTGGCGCCGACGGTCTGCAGCTCTCCGCGCGCGAGGGCGGGCTTGAGGATGGAGGCCGCGTCGATGGCGCCCTCGGCCGCGCCGGCGCCGACGAGGTTGTGGAGCTCGTCGATGAACAGGATGATGTCGCCGCGCTGGGTGATCTCCTTCATCACCTTCTTGAGGCGCTCCTCGAACTCGCCGCGGTACTTCGAGCCCGCGACCAGGGCGGCCAGGTCGAGCGTGTAGATCTGCTTGTTGCGCAGCAGCTCCGGCACCTCGCCGCTGGTGATGCGCTGGGCCAGGCCCTCGACGACGGCCGTCTTGCCCACGCCGGGCTCGCCCACGAGCACCGGGTTGTTCTTCGTGCGGCGCGAGAGAATCTGCATGATCCGCTCGATCTCGGTCTCGCGGCCCACGACGGGGTCGAGCTTGCCCTCGGCGGCCAGCTTGGTGAGGTTGCGGCCGAACTGGTCGAGCAGCTTGGACGACTTCTTGCCCTCGCCCGAGCCCTGGCCCTGCGCGCCGCCCTGGCGCCGGCCGCCGGGGCCGGACAGCATGCGGATGACCTCGTTGCGGATCTTCTCGCTGTCGGCGTCGAAGTCGAGCAGGATGCGGGCGGCGACGCCCTCGTTCTCGCGCACGAGGCCGAGCAGGATGTGCTCCGTGCCGATGTAGTTGTGGCCGAGCGAGAGCGCCTCGCGCAGCGCCAGCTCCAGGACCTTCTTGGCGCGCGGCGTGAACGGGATCTGCCCCGAGGTGACCTCCTCGCCCGAGCCGACGATGCGGACGACCTGCGCGCGCACGCGCTCCACCGTGATGTCCAGCGACTCGAGCACGCGCGCGGCGAGCCCCTCCTCCTCGCGGAGGAGGCCGAGCAGGATGTGCTCGGTGCCGATGTAGTTGTGCTTGAGGATCCGGGCCTCCTCTTGCGCGAGGACGACCACCTGGCGGGCCCGTTCGGTGAAGCGCTCGAACACGGGAAAGAGTCCTTCTGCTCGGGATACGGCCGGGATCGGTGAGCCTCCCGGTACCCCTCAGTCATCGGCACATGCCTTCGATTTCTGAGCGAGGCCGGGACCTCTCGAACCCGTGGGCTGAGTCTAGCAACGGGGCGCGGTCGGACTTGGGGCGTGAAAGGCCGCGCAATGCGGCCTTCAGGACGGCGGCCGGCGGCCGGCGTCGCCGGAGTCGGCGCCGTGGTCGCTGCCGGCGTCAGGGGGGAAGCTGATGACCCGCGCCCTCAGCGCATCGCCGGGAAGAGCACGACCTCGCGGATCGAGCTGCGACCCGAGAGGATCATCACCAGGCGGTCGATGCCGACCCCGATGCCGCCCGTGGGCGGCATCCCGTGCTCCAGCGCCTGGACGAAGTCCTCGTCGTAGGGCTGGGTCTCGTCGTCGCCCGCCGCCGTCTGGCGGCCCTGCTCCTCGAAGCGGGAGCGCTGCTCGTCGGGGTCGTTGAGCTCGGTGAACGCGTTGGCGAACTCCATGCCCATCGCGAAGCACTCGAAGCGCTCCACCAGGCCCGGCTCCGAGCGGTGCGCCTTGGCGAACGGGGACAGCTCCACCGGATAGTCCATGACGAAGGTGGGCTGGTGGAGCGTCGGCTCGACGTGCTTGGAGAGCAGCCCGTCAACGAGCTTGGGCCAGGTCTCGGAGGGGTCGAGCTCTATTCCGCGCTCGCGAGCGGCGGCCACCAGCGCCTCGCGCTCGCGGGCGGCGAGCACGTCCACACCCGTCTCCCCGAGGATCGCGTCGCGGAGGGTGACGCGGCGCCAGGGAGGGCCGAAGTCGATCTCTCCCTCGTAGCCGACCTCTCCTGCCACGAAGGCAACCAGCTCCTCGAGCTCCTGCGCGATGTCGGTGTAGTCGGCATAGGCCTCGTACCACTCGAGCATCGTGAACTCGGGGTTGTGCTTGTGCGAGACGCCCTCGTTGCGGAAGTCCTTCCCCAGCTCGTACACGCGCTCGAGGCCGCCGACGATCATCCGCTTGAGGTAGAGCTCGGTGGCGATGCGCAGGTAGAAGTCGCGGCCGAGCTGGTTGTGGTGGGTGACGAACGGCCGCGCCAGCGCGCCCCCGTAGAGCGGCTGGAGCACCGGCGTCTCCACCTCCAGGAAGCCGCGCTCGTCGAGCCAGCGGCGCACCGCGGAGACCACCTTCGAGCGCAGGATGAAGAGCTCGCGCGTGCCCTCGTTGGCGATGAGGTCGAGCTCGCGGCGGCGGTAACGGGTCTCGACGTCCTCCAGGCCGTGGAACTTCTCGGGCGGCGGGCGCAGCGACTTGGCCAGCAGCGCCCAGGCGTCCACCCGCAGCGACAGCTCGCCGCGGCGGCTCTTGAAGGCCGCGCCGTCGATCCCGATCAGGTCGCCCAGGTCGAGATGAACGAGGCGCTCGAGGGCCTCGTCGCCGAGCACGTCCGCGCGCGCGTGAAGCTGGATCCGGCCCGAGCGGTCCACGAGATCGATGAAGGCGGCCTTGCCGTGCCCGCGGCGGGCCGCGAGGCGGCCGGCCACCCGGTAGACCGCGTCGGTCTGCTCGCCTGGCTCCAGCCCGCCGTGGGACTCGTGGACGTGCTCGATCGGCACGACGCCCGGGTAGCCGTGCGGGTACGGCTCGACCCCGTCCGCGCGCAGCTTCTCGAGCTTGGCCCGGCGATCGGAAAGGGGAGAGGGGTCGGACTCCGGCATGCGGACGCGGAGCCTACTCGGGGCGCCCTCCTGGATTGGGCACCGTACGGGTGCCCTGGGCAGGACGGTGGCCCGGCCGCGTGGGGCGGCCGGGGAGCCTAGCCCGCTTCGATCTTCGTGATCTTGAGCTTGCGTGCGGGGCCGCGCGGGACCGGCACCGAGACCACGTCGCCGCGCTTGTGGCCGAGGAGCGCGCGGCCGACCGGGGACTCGTTCGAGAGCTTGCCGTTGGCCGGGTTGGCCTCCGCGGAGCCGACGATGGCGTACTTGTCGGACTTGTCCTTCTTCTGATCCTTCACGTGGACGACCGTGCCCACCGACACCACATCCGTCTTGATGTCCTTCTTGTTGATGACTACCGCGGAGCGGAGCTTGTCCTCCAGGTCGGCGATCTGCTTCTCGAGCATGGCCTGCTCGTTCTTGGCCGAGTCGTACTCGGCGTTCTCCGAGATGTCGCCGAACTCGCGGGCCTCCTTGATGCGCTCGGCCACCTCACGGCGCTTGGCCGTGGACAGGTGCTCGATCTTGGCCTTGAGGTCTTCCAGGCCCTGGGGTGTGAGGACGTTCTCTCTCGGCATAGGAAACCCCCGGAACCGGCCGGAGGGACGCGAGAGTGTAGCAACGGCGCTTCAGGCCGCCACGGGCTGCACGAGGCGTTCCAGGATGCGGCGGGCGTCGGCCGTGGTGGGGGCCGTGAGCAGGTCGTGCTGCTCCCTGCGGGTGAGCCCCAGGAGCTCCGCGTACCAGGGATAGAACTTGCGCAGGTAGCGGCCGGCGCGCTCCGCGCCCAGGTGCTCCTGGGCCCGCTCGATCACCCAGTCCAGCTCCGCGATGACCTCCACCGGGGACGGGTCGCCGTCGCGCAGGCCCAGCAGTCGCTCGAAGCGCCAGGGGTTGCCCAGCGAGCCGCGCGCGAGCATGACCGCGGCGCAGCCCGTGCGGTGCAGCACCTCCTCCACACGCTCGTCGGAGCGCAGTCCGCCGGACACGATCACCGGCACGTCGAGCTCCTCCACCAGCCGGGCGGCGAGGTCATAGTCCGGGTTGCCCTTGTGCTGCTGCGATGCGTGGCGAGGGTGGAAGCCGATGCCCGCGACGCCGGCCTTGTCCTGCAACCGCCGGGCGAGCTCGAAGCCGCTGGCCTCCCCCGGCCGGTTGCCAGAGCGCAGCTTGACGGTGACCGGGAGGCCGCTGCCCTCGCTCGCGGCGCGCGCGAGCGCCAGCGCCCGCTCGGGCTCGTCCAGCAGCGAGGCGCCGGCGCCGGTCTTGCAGACCTTGCGCACCGGGCAGCCCATGTTGAGGTCGATGAGGTCGGCGCCCGCCTCGGCCACACGGCCGGCCGCCTCGCGCATCACGCCCGGGTCGTGGCCGAAGAGCTGGATCGAGACCGGGTGCTCGTCCGGATGGATGCGCAGGAACTCGTTGAGCGTGCGCTGGTCGCCGTACTTGACGCCGAAGCTCGACACCATCTCCGAGACGCACAGGCCGGCGCCGTAGCGGCGCGCCTGCAGGCGCACGAACCAGTTGCCGATGCCCGCCAGCGGAGCCAGCACCAGCCGGTTGGGGATCTCGTGCCCGCCGAGGACCCAGCTCTCGTGGACGCGCGCCATGGCCGCGAGGTTAGCGCCGTCCTTTGCGCTGCCCCCCCTCTCAGGCCGGCCTCAGGCCGTGTGGCGCTCCCAGATCAGCCGCAGGCCGGTGAGCGTGAGCAGATCGTCGGTCTCGTCGATCTGGTCGCAGTGGGGCGCGATCACCGAGGCGTGGCCACCGGTGGCTATGGCCGTGGCCTCCTCGCCGATCTCCTCGCGCAGGCGGCCGACGATGCCGTCGACCTGGGAGGCGAAGCCGTAGACGATGCCCGACTGCAGCGCCGCCTGGGTGGAGCGTCCGAGCACCGTGCGGGGCGTGGTGAGCTCGACCTTGAAGAGTCGCGCGGCGCGCTGGCTGAGGGCGTCGAGCGAGATGTCCACCCCGGGGGCGATCACGCCTCCGAGGTACTCGCCCTCCGCCGAGACCACGTCGTAGTTGACCGCGGTGCCGAAGTCGACGGCGATGCAGGTGGTGCCCACGCGGTCGTAGGCGGCCACGGCGTTGGCAAGCCGGTCGGCGCCCACCTCATGCGGATTGTCGATCCGGATGGGCATCCCGGTGCGCACGCCGGGCCCCACCACCACCAGCGCGCCATCGAACCAGCGCTCCGACAGCAGCTCGTACTCGTGCGTGAGCAGCGGCACGACAGACGACGCGATGGCGCCGTCCACGTCCCCCAGCTTGAGCTCGCGCAGGCCGAGCAGGCCGGCGAGCTCGGTGGCCAGGCGGTCGGCCGTGGCGGAGCGGTCGGTGGCGAGGCGCCAGTGCTCCACGAGTGCGCCCTCGCGGTACATCCCGATGTGGGTCTGCGTGTTGCCGACGTCGAGCGCGAGCAGCATCGCGGCGGACCCTACAGAGGGCCGAGGCGGGTGACGCGCTGTCTCGCGAGGCGCCCGAGCATGTCCGCCAGCCGCGTGCCATCCGGCAGTGCCAGGGCGGGATCCAGCTCCAACAGGGGGGCGAGCACGAAGCGGCGCGAGGTGACCTCGGCGTGCGGCAGCGTCAGGCGCTCGGAGCGTCGCTCGAGACCGCCGAGCAGCAGCACGTCCACGTCGATCGGGCGCGGGCCGTGTCGCACTTCGCCGGCGGCGCGGCCCAGCTCGCGCTCCACGTGCTTGCAGGCGTCCAGCAGCTCCTCCGGCTCGAGGTCGGTCTCGATCTCGATGCAGGCGTTGAGGAAGTCGGGCTGGTCACGCACGTCGCCCTGGGGCTCGGTCTCGTAGACGGACGATGAGGTGACCACCGTCACGGGAAGAGCATCCCGGGCGGCGCGGAGGTTGGCGAGCCGGTCCCCGACGTTGGAGCCCAGCCCGAGGAAGCCCCGGGCCACGCTCAGGCCGTGCCGCCCATGGTGTCCACGAGGCGCAGCAGCTCGAGCGGGCTGAACGGCTTGGTGAGGAAGAGGTCCGCCCCCGCCTCCTCGGCCGCGCGCTCCATCTCGTCCCCGGAGGCCGCCGTGAGCATCACGATCGTGCAGTCCGCGGTCTCGGGGTCTTCCCGCAGGCGGCGGCAGGCGTCGATGCCGTCCAGGCGCGGCATGTCGATGTCGAGGAAGACGAGCGTGGGCGGCTCGCGGCCGGCCAGCTCGAGGGCCTCCACCCCGTCGCTGGCCTCGCGCAGCTCGAAGCGCGCGACGTCCTCCAGCGTGGTGGTGATTAGCCGCCGGATGAAGGGATCGTCATCGACGATCAGGACGGTGTCACCCTTGCGGGTACCGGCGCTCATCCGATCTCGCGGCGCAGCCGCTCGAGGGTCTCGTCGCTCACCGACACAAGCACGTCCACCATGCGAGGGTCGAACTGGCTGCCTGAGCCCGCGCTGATGGCCGCGCGCGCGGCCGCGAAGCTCTGCGCGGAGCGGTACGGGCGCTCCGTGGTGATGGCGTCGAGCGCATCGGCCACCGCGAACACGCGCGCGCTCAGGGGGATGTCCTCGCCCGCCAGCCCGTCGGGGTAGCCGCCGCCGTCCCAGCGCTCGTGGTGGTGACGGACCACCGCGCGCGCGGCGTCGAGGAACGGGATGCCGGCGAGGATGTCCCAGCCCACGGCGGGGTGGGTGCGCATGAGCGCCCGCTCCTCGGCGTTGAGCGCCTCCTTCTTGTGGAGGATGCCGTCGGGGACGGCGACCTTGCCGATGTCGTGCAGCAGGAAGCCCATCTCGCTCTGCGGATCGTCCGCGAGAGCGGCGTCGATCACGCGCGCCAGCTCGAGCCCGTACGCGGCCACGCGCTCGGCGTGCTTGCCGGTGTAGGCGTCGCGCGCCTCGACCGCGTTGGTGAGCGCCCGCACGGTGTGGACGTAGGAGTCGCGCAGCTCCACGCTGCGCGCGCGCTCCTCCTTGAACGTGTCGTTGAGGTCCCGGGCGTAGTGCTCGAGCTGGCGCTCCTTCTCCGCCACGAGGCGCTCGCGCTCGGCCAGCTGCGCCTTGAGCCGCTCGAGTTCGTCATCCATCCCCTGCCGGGCGAGCCCCTCAGTCATCGCGCTCCAGGCTACCGGGAGCCTGCCCCGACAGTGTGTCGAGCACCGCCGTCGCGGCCTCCTCGAGGGGCACGGGATCGGGGGTGAGGTTGGCGATGCCAGGCGCGTCGTCGCCCACCGAGAACAGCACCACCCGGCGGCCGAGGCGGCGCCCGCGGAGATCGAGCGCGGCGAGGGCGGCCTGCGGGCTGCGCATGCCGGCGTCCACGAGCGCCACCTCGAAGCGCTCGTTCCTGCACGTCCTGGCGGCGGCGGCCGCGCTCGTGGCCCACTCGTGGACCACGCCCACGCGGTCGAGTGTGGGCTCGAGCCGCTCGCGCAGCGCCGCCCTGCCCACCACGATCACGCGGGTGCGCCCGGCGAGAACCGCGCCACCGAGCGCGTCGCCGAGCTCCTCGGCGTCGATCGGCTTGCTCACGGTCCACTCGCCCGCAAGCGCCTCGCGGCCCGACAGCACGGACACGACGACGACCGGGGTGGCCCGCAGGTTGGGGTGGGAGCGGATCTCGCGCAGCACGGCGAAGCCGTTCATCCCCGGCATGAAGAGGTCGAGCGTCACCGCGTCGAAGCCGCCGCCGTTGAGCCGCTGGAGCGCCTCGGCGCCGCTGTGGACCTCAACCGAGGTCACGCCGTAGGGCTCGAGCTGCGCGGCGATGAGCTCGGTGATCTCGGGCTGGTCGTCCACCACGAGCACGCGCTTGCCGCGGATGGCCAGGCGCGGAGCCGCCTCCTCCCCCACGCTCGGCTCGCGCGGGAGCCGCACGGTGAACGTGGAGCCCTTCCCGGGCTCGCTCTCCACCTCGACCTCGCCCTCGTGCAGGTCCACCAGGGAGCGCACGATCGCGAGGCCCAGGCCCGTGCCGGCCGGCCTGCCGCCGGGGCCCTGGTCGTCACCGCGGTAGAAGCGGTCGAAGGCGTGCTCCTGCTCGCCGGCCGTCATGCCGCGGCCGGTGTCGGTCACCGCCAGCGCCACCCATGAGCCGTCACCGCGGGCGCGCACCGAGAGCGTGCCGCCCTCATCCGTGTAGAGATGGGCGTTTGTCACCAGGTTGGTGAGGATCTGGCGCAGGCGGGCGGGGTCGGCGAAGGCGCGCGGCAGGCCCGACGGCACGTCGAGCTCCAGGGTCTGGCCCTTGCTCTCGAGCCGGGGGCGCATGAGCGTGGCGATCTCCTCCACCTGCTCGCGCACCTCCACGGGCCGGCGGTGCAGCTCGATCTTGCCCGCCTCGGCCCGGGCCACCTCGAGCAGGTCGTTCACGAGGTCCACCAGCCGGTTGGTGCTGAGGACGATCACGTCGACGAACTCGCGCTGGCGCACGTCGAGCGCCTCGGTGCGGCTGAGCAGCTCGGCGAAGCCCTTGATGGAGGTGAGCGGGCTGCGCAGCTCGTGCGAGGCGGTGGCCACGAACTCGCTCTTCAACCGCTCCAGGCGAGCGCGCTCGGAGATGTCGCGGATCGTCCAGACGGTGCCCTCGCCGGGGGCGCCCAGCGGCGCGGCGGTGACCGCGAGGGTGCGGCCGCCATGCTCGGTGAGCACCTCCCCCACGAGCGCGTCCCCCGCCGGCGGCAGGGGGCTCTCCCTGGCGTTCACCTTCACCCCGGGCGCGAGCTCGGGGACGAGCTCCGCCGCGCGGGGGTTGGCGGTGGTGACCACGCCTTCGGGGTCGCAGGCCACCAGGGCGTCGCCCAGGCTCTCCACCGTCACGGCCAGCTTGTGGCGCTCCTCCTCGATCCGCCCATGGGCGGCGTGCAGCTCGTCCGCCATGGTGTTGAACGCGGTGCCGAGATCGCGCAGCTCGCGCGGGCCGGCCGGGCTCACCCGGCGATCCAGCTCGCCCGAGGACAGCCGCCGGGTGGCGCCCAGCAGATCGTCCAGCGGCCGGCGCATGCCGGCCACCAGCGTGCCCACGAGCCCGGCCACGGCGAGCACGGCCAGACCCCCGGCGATGCTCACGATGAGCAGCGCCTCGCGCGTGTCGCCGGTGGCCTGATCGCGCGCCGCGGCGCGGCGCACCTGCTGGCGCTGGGCGATCCTCGCGCTGAAGGCCCGCGCCTCCACGAGCGAGTCCGTGAGCTCCTGCTCGCCGCGGCGACCATTTGTGCGCCGGAGCAGTTCCGCGGACGCGCGCGCCCGCTCCTGCGCCTCGATGCGCTCCCGGACGAGCTGCCGGCTCTGCGTGTCGCCTTCGGCCAGTGCGAGGGCGGCGGTGGCCTGCGCGTCGAAGGTCAGCGCGGCGCGCCGGCGGGCGTCGGCGGTGCCGCGTGCCTGCAGCGCGGCCTCCTCGATCACGCCCGCGGCGAGCACCCGCGAGGCGGCGGCCTCGAGCTCGTAGGCCTGAGCCAGCCGGTCCTCGTACTTCTGCCGGGCGTCGTAGAGCGCCCCGACACCGAGCGCGGCGATGAACGCCAGCAGGACGCAGGTGCCGAGCAGCGCGAGCTGCAGGATCCTGCCGATCGACGGTGCCTTCATGGAGCGAAAATAGACGGGATCGCGGCTACCATGGGGCTGTGGAGCTGGTCCGCACCTGGGTTCGCTGGACTTCGACCGCCCTTGGCGCGTCCCTGCTCGTGCCGGCCGCCGTGATGATCGTCGCCGCAGGCGTGGCCATCGGCGGCGGCGGCCTCGGGGGGATCGGGGCGCTGGGCCAGCTCGTCGAGGGCCCGCGCGACCCACTCGCCGCGGTCCAGGCACTCGATCCCGCGGACGACACGCTGGCGGCCGACCCGTCGGCGCTGATCACGACCACTGCGTCGGACGACTTCGCGGCCGCGAACGGCGGCCCGGGCGGCGCGCCCGGGACCGGCGATCGCGGCGGCTCGGGCGGCGGCGAGACGGGCGGCGGCGCCCCCGGCGGCGGCGAGCGCGGAGGGGGCGCTCCCGGAGGCGGCGGCGGAGGAGGCGGCGGAACGCCCGGCGGCGACGGAGGCGGCGGAACGCCCGGCGGAGGCGGCGACGACAACCCCGCCACTTCCGGGCCCGGCCCGCTCCAGCCGGTCGAAGAGGGAGCCGACGAGATCATCGAGCAGCTCCCCGAGCCCGTCGGCCCGCTCAGCGGGGACGTCATCGACCAGGTCGTGGAGCTCGGGGAGCAGCTTCTCGGCCAGCCCGAGCAGATCCTCGGCCAGCCCGGCGACCTGCCGGGCAGCCTCGGCGGCCCCTGAGCCGCAGGGCGACGCGGATCGCGGCTCAGGCTTCCTTCCAGACCTCCACCGAGACCTCCTGCACCGGCAGCGGGATCGGCGGCTCGGGCTTGGAGGCCCGGACCGAGACGGTGTTGGCGTCGAAGCGCTCGATCAGCCGGTCGCAGATGGCCGAACAGAGCCGCTCCAGGGTCTTGTACGAGCGCTCCTGGGCGGCGAGGTAGACCTGCTGGCAGACCTCGCCGTAGTCCACGGTGTCCTCGACGCGGTCGGTGACCGTGGCGTCGCAGTCGCCGACCTCGAATGAGATGTCGAACACCAACCGCTGCCCGACCTCGCGCTCCGCGGCCTCCACCCCGTGGTGCGTGTAGACCGACAGGCCGGCGATCTCGACGGTGACGGCCGGCTCCGTGGCCTCCTCGTCGTCCTCGCGGTCGATGTCCTCGTCGTGCTCGTCCATGGCTCAGCCGGGGATGGCTGACTCGAGTCAGCCATCCATGCCGACCGTAGCAGCGGCGACCGCCAGCGCATCGGCGACCTCGCGCACGTCGTGCACGCGAAACATCGTCGCCCCGCGCTCGTAGGCGAGCACGTTGGTCGCGATCGTGCCGGGGAGCCGTTCCGCCTCGGGCCGCCCGGTGAGCTTGCCGAGGAACGACTTGCGTGACGTGCCGATCATCACGGGACGCCCGATGGCCACGATCTCGCCGAGGCGCCGGAGCATCTCGAGGTTGTGCTCGAGGGTCTTGCCGAAGCCGATGCCCGGGTCAAGCCAGACGCGCTCCTCGGGCACGCCCTCCGCGACCGCGAAGGCCAGGCGCTCCTCCAGGAAGGCGCGCACGTCGGACACCACGTCGTCGTAGCGCGGCTCGGCCTGCATCGTGCGCGGCTCGCCGAGCATGTGCATGAGGCAGCAGTCCACGCCGGCGTCTGCCACGAGGCCCGCGAGCTCAGGGTCGAAGCGGAAGGCGGAGACGTCGTTGACCATCAGCGCTCCGGCCTCCACTGCCGCACGTGCAACGGCGAGCTTGGTGGTGTCGATCGAGATCGCCGGCCCGGCGTCCGCCAGCCCCTCGATCACGGGCAGCACCCGCCGCAGCTCCTCCGCCTCGGGGACGGGGTCGGCTCCGGGGCGAGTGGATTCGCCGCCGATGTCGAGGAAGCCCGCCCCGTCGGCGGCGAGCTCGCGCCCGTGGGCGACGGCGGCGTCGCGCTCCAGGAAGCGGCCGCCGTCGGAGAACGAATCGGGCGTCACATTGACCACGCCCATGACACGGGGCTCCCTCATGGCGAGGGCGAGTATGCCCGCTGCCGCTAGCGGTCGCGCTCGTCCGCGCGCATCTCGGCTGCCAGGCCGGGGCGCGGCAGGGGGCGCGGAGCCGGCTCGGGCTTGCGCGCCGGGCGCTCGGGCGTGGGCGGCGACTCCGGCGGGCGGACGGGCTCGTCCGGGCCGAACACCTCCTCCTCGGCCTTGCCGTCGAGCAGCTGGAGGAACTCCTCGCGCTCGATGGTCTCGCGCCGCAGCAGGATCTCGCTGGTGAAGTCCAGCTCCTCGCGGTGGCCGGCGAGGATGTCGCGCGCCATCTGGTGCGCCTCCTCGACGATGCGGCGGATCTCGGAGTCGATCTCGCGCGCCACGTCGTCGGAGTAGTCGGGCTCGTTGCTGAACTCGCGGCCGAGGAACGGCTGGCCGTGGTCATGGCCGAACACGCGCGGGCCGAGCTTCTCGCTCATCCCGAAGCGCATGACCATCTGCTTGGCCGTGGCGGTGACCTTCTCGAGGTCGTTGGAGGCGCCGGTGGTGACCTCGGCGAACACCAGCTCCTCCGCGGCGCGCCCGCCCAGGGTCATCGCCATCGTGTCCGACAGCTCCCCGCGCGTGGTGAGGAACTTGTCCTCGGTGGGCAGGCTGATGGTGTAGCCCAGCGCCTGGCCGCGCGAGACGACGCTGATCTTGTGCACCGGATCGGTGTTCTCCAGGTAATGCGCCACCAGCGCATGGCCCATCTCATGAAACGCCGTCACCCGCCGCTCCTTCTCGCTCATCACCCTCGTCTTCTTCTCCGGACCGGCGATCACCCGCATGATCCCCTCCTCCAGATGCAGATGGCCGATCTCCCTGTGGCCCTGGCGGGCCGCCAGCAGCGCCGCCTCGTTCACCAGGTTCGAGAGATCCGCGCCCGTGAAGCCGGGAGTCTGCGCCGCCAGGTTGTCGAGATCGATCTCCTTCGCCAACGGCTTGCCCCTGGTATGCACCGCCAGGATCTGAGCGCGGCCCTTGCGATCAGGGCGGTCCACCACGATCTGGCGATCGAACCGCCCCGGCCGCAGCAGCGCCGGGTCGAGGATGTCGGGCCGGTTGGTGGCCGCGATCAAGATCACGTTGTCCTTCATCTCGAACCCGTCCATCTCCACCAGCAGCTGGTTCAGCGTCTGCTCACGCTCGTCATGACCACCGCCCATACCCGCACCCCTATGACGGCCGACGGCATCGATCTCGTCCATGAAGATGATGCACGGCGAGTTCTGCTTCGCCTGCTCGAACAGATCCCGCACCCGCGACGCCCCCACACCCACGAACATCTCCACGAAATCGCTGCCCGAGATCGAGAAGAACGGCACCCCAGCCTCACCCGCAACAGCACGCGCCAGCAACGTCTTGCCCGTACCCGGCGGCCCATACAACAACACGCCCTTCGGGATCCGCGCCCCCAGCGCCTGGAACTTCTTCGGGTTCTCGAGGAACTCCTTGATCTCGTGCAGCTCCTCGACCGCCTCCTCCACCCCCGCCACGTCCCGAAACGTGATCTTCGGCGCGTCAACCGACATGCGCTTGGCGCGTGACTTGCCGAACGACATCACCTTCGAGCCGCCGCCCTGCATCTGGTTGATGATGAAGAGCCAGAAGAGCAGGAAGATCACGAACGGCAGGACGTAGGTGAGCACCGTGACCCAGCCGCCGCCGCCCTTCGACTTGACGTCGATGGGGATGTCGTTTGCCTGAAGCGTGTTGACGAGCGACTGCTCCGTGTTGTCCGGATACGCGGCCTCGTACTTGCGGCCGTCGTCGCGCGTGACGTCGATGGAGTTGTCCTTGGTGTTGAGGACGACATCCTTCACGTCGCCGCGCTCCACCTGCTGGATGAACTGGGTGTAGTTCGGGGGCGTCTCCTGCTCCCCCGGGCTGATGAGCTTCTGCGCGAAGAACGCGAGCACCACCACGATGAGAATCGGGAAGGCGGCGCTCTTGAAGAACCTGCTCACAGTGAGCTTCAACTCCTGATCGGGGCTCCCGCCCCCGTTCACGGAGCAGGCATGAAACAGAGCGTAGCAGCGGCTCTACTGCTGCCTATCGGCCTCCAACGCCGCTACATAAGGGAGATTCCGGTATCGCTCGGCGTGGTCCAAGCCGTACCCGATCGCGAACCTGTTGGGGATCTCGAAACCGACATAGCGGATGGGAAGGTCGACCTTGCGGCGCTCCGGCTTGGTGAGCAGCGCGCACACCTCGAGCGTGGCCGGGTTGCGCGCGTTGAGCGTCCGGAGCAGGTACGAGAGCGTGAGGCCGGAGTCCACGATGTCCTCCACGACGAGGACATGGCGCCCCTCGATGGGCGCATCCAGGTCCTTGAGGATCCGCACGATGCCCGAGGAGTCCGTGGACGAGCCGTACGAGGCCACCGCCATGAAGTCCACCTCGCACGCCACCTCGAGCTCGCGCATGAGGTCGGAGAGGAAGAAGATCGCGCCCTTCAGGACCCCCACGAGCAGCAGGTCGCCGCGTGCGGCATAGTCGCGCGAGACGGCGCGGCCCAGCTCGCGCACGCGGTGGGCAAGGTCGTCCTGCTGGACGAGGATCTCTCCGATCGCGGCATCGCGCATCCGCCAGCCAGTCTAGGGGGCCCCCGCTCAGCGCCCGCACCTGGGCTGAGGGCCGGCGGAGCCGGCCCGGTCACGCGAGGCCGGACGCCGAGAGTGGGCTCGGTACCGCGGGGCTGGACGCCCCGCGGAGCTATCCCACTGACCGCCGGGCGGACAGGCCCACCGCGCCCGGGGCCGTCGGCTCGGCCCTAAACCGCTCCCCCACCGCCACGCCGGCGACCCACGCGATCTCACCGCCGGCCTCCACCACCGGCAGCGAGCGGCGCAGCTCGCGCGGGACCTTGCGGTCGGTGAAGAGGTCCTGGAGCGATTTGGTGCCGCCCAGCCCGGCGGGGCGCATGCGGTCGCCGTCCTGCCATGCACGCACCCCGACCACGGGCCCGAGCGCGGCGCCGTCGAGCACCACCTCGCCGGTCTCCGCAGCGCCCGCCCGCAGCTCCCAGTCCCCGAAGCGGGTCTCGCCGGGCACCGGCAGGAGCGCCGGCTCGGGCGCCGGCGCCTCGCGCGCGCGTGTGAAACGCAGGAAGCCGTACTCGGCCACGGCCCGGACCCCGCCGCCGAGGTCCAGGCTCGCGCTGCCCCCGCGCTCGCCCAGGCGCAGTGCGGCGTCGGCGTCGGAGCGCGTGAGCGCGATGCCCGCGGCCCGGCGCAGGACCAGCCGGGCGAGCGCCGGCGCCATGGCGCGAAGCTCCGCCTGCGGCAACGGAACGCCGGGCCCACCGAGGGCCGTGAGAGCCTCGTCCACCGCCTGCTCGAGCACGTCATGCTCGTCGCGCAGCCGGCGGGCGGTCTCGGCCACGGTGCGCTCTGCGGCCGGCGCCACGTCACGCAGCGCCGGCAGGAGCCCGTACCGCACGCGCGCGCGCGCGAAACGGGAGTCGGTGTTCGACGCGTCCTCACGCCACGCCAGCCCCCGCTCGCGGCACCAGGAGCGCGTGTCCTCGCGCGTGGCATCGAGAAGCGGGCGCACGAGCCGGCCGCGGCGCGGCTCCATCCCCAGCAGGGCGCGCCGGCCCGGGGACGCGGCCAGCCGGTAGAGGACGGTCTCGGCCTGGTCGCTCGCGGTGTGAGCGGCCGCGTAGTCGCCCTCGGCGTGACGGTCGGCGAGGGCGTAGCGCGCCTCCCGCGCTGCAGCCTGCACGTTGCCCTCGCCCAGCTCCACCGGCTCCACGGCCAGCGGCACTCCGAGCTTCCCGCAGAGCCCCGTGCAGTGCTCCTCGTCGGCGCCCGCCTCGTCGCGCAGGCCGTAGTTCACGTGCAGCGCCGAGACGCGGGCGCCGAGCTCACGGGCCACGTCCAGCAGGCAGACGGAGTCCGCTCCGCCCGACAGCAGCACGAGCAGCGGCGCCTCGGCCACCACGAGCCCGCTCGCGGCCGCGGCCTCGAGCGCACGCCCCGCCACCGTCAATCCTTCTGGTAAGCGCGCCAGAGGGTGCGCGGCTGGTCGAACCCCTTGAGCTTGACCGAGCCGATGTTCTCGAAGGCCAGGTGGTCCGACTTGCCCACCGCCTCCAGCACGGCGTCGGTGACGAGCACCTCCTGGCCGCGCGCCCGCGCGACCACGCGGGCGGCCAGGTTCACCTCGCGCCCGAAGTAGTCCCCGTCGCGATAGAGCGCCGCGCCGTGATGGATCCCGATGCGTGCGGCCGGACGGTCCACGAACAGCCGCTGGAAGCCCACCGCCCAGTCGGTGAGCGCGCCCACGTCGTAGCCCACGACCATCACCTCGTCGCCGATGGTCTTCACCACGCGGGCGTCCTCGGGCAGCGTCTCGGTGACGGCGTCGATGAAGCGCTCGACGTACGACAGCGCCTCCTCCTCCCCCTCCTCCTCGGTGAAGCGCGTGTAGCCCGCGAGGTCGGCGAAGGCCAGCGCCACCGACAGCCGGCCGAGGTCAGCCGACTCGTCCAGGTCGATCTCCATGTGGCCGATCACGTCCTGCTCCACGAAGTGCTGGAGGAAGCGCTGGTGCATGAAGTCCATGATCGGCGAGGTCAGCGGCAGCAGGTCGCGGGCGAGGTGCTCCATCTCCTCCGCCATCTGGAGGCCTGGGACCCCCTCGCGCATGAGCGGCTCGTGGACGTAGATGTGAAAGAGCCGCGTCTCGGCGTCGGCGATCTGGGCGATGGCCTGCCCGTAGACGCGGACGAGCTGGAGGAAGGCGACCAGCGGGAAGCCGGAGCCCAGGACCGAGGCGATGTAGCGCAGCGCCTGCACGTCGTCGTCGGTGAGGCGCTCGAGCTCCTGCTGGGGCAGCCCGATGCCGTTCCAGAGGCGCCTGATCAGCTCCGGCTCGAGCCCGGTCTGGTCCGCCACGTCATCGAGCGTGTGCCCGCCCTCGTGGCTCGGGAAGAGGTCCTCGATGAAGCCGTACGAGAGGCGACCCTGCCCGGCGGCCTCGCGGATCTCGGCCAGCGAGTGCCCGCGGTCGCGCAGGCGCGCGACGATTCGCGCGTGCGCGATCGCCGCGGGGGTCCAGCCGTCCTCGGCGGCCGCGCGCTCCGGGATCACGCCGGTCTGGGCCCAGCGCCGCAGCGTCGCGCGAGAGACACCGGCGCGCTCGGCGGCCTCCTTCAGTTTCACCCGGGGCGGGCCGTTCTCCATGAGGGTCCTGACGCTACAACGGCGGGGCCCTTGGGGGCCCCGCCGTACCGCGGGCGTTACGGCCCGCATCGTTACCGGAGATATGAGTCATCCGGTCATATTCCGCTGCCTCGTGCACAGTGTCCCCCTCCGCGACCCCGCGAGTCAAGCCTGGCGAATAGACTCGCGCCCACTCGGAGGGCGAGAGAGGAGATGCGGGTGAACTACTTCGTCACGGGCGCGACGGGCTTCATCGGTCGGCACCTCGTGGAGCAGCTGCTTGGGCGCGAGGGAACGATCCACGTGCTCGTGCGGGACGGCTCCCGCGGCAAGGTCGACGCGCTGGCACAGCGCCTTGAGGCGGGCGACCGGATCGTGCCCGTGGCCGGCGACCTGTCCAAGCCCGGCCTGGGCATCGAGGGCTTCTCCCAGCGCATCGACCACTTCTTCCACCTGGCCGCCGTCTACGACATGGAGGCCGACGACGAGACGCTGCGGCGCGCCAACGTGGAGGGCACCCGGCACGTCGTGGAGTTCGCCAACTCGATCGACGTCGGCCGCTTCCACCACACCAGCTCGATCGCCGTGGCCGGCGCCTTCAAGGGCATCTTCCGCGAGGACATGTTCGAGGAGGACCAGAAGCTCCCGCACGCCTACCACTCGACGAAGTACGAGTCCGAGAAGCTCGTCCGCGACGGGATCGACGCCCCGCTGCGGGTGTACCGCCCGGGCATCGTCGTGGGCCACTCCGAGACCGGCGAGATGGACAAGGTCGACGGCCCCTACTACTTCTTCACTCTCATCAAGAAGCTGCGCCACGCGCTGCCGGCCTGGTTCCCGCTCGCCGGGCCCGAGGGAGGCAAGGCGTGGCTCGTGCCGGTGGACTTCGTGGCGCAGGCGATGGACCACATCGCCCACGCCGACGATGGGGACCTCCCCGGCAACACCTTCCACCTCGTGGACTCCAAGCCGCTCAGCGTGGGCCAGACGCTCAACACGTTCGCGCGCGCGGCCCATGCACCGCAGTTCGCCATGCGGGTGGACCAGAACCTGGCCAACGTCGTTCCCAAGCCGCTGCGTACAGGGCTGCTGGCGCTGCCCACGGTGAAGGCGATGCGCAACCAGGTCCTCGACGACCTCGGCATCCCGCCGGCGGCCATCGAGAACCGCGACTTCCGCTGCGATTTCGACGCCCGCGACACCCAGCGCGCGCTCGAGGGCAGCGGCATCGTCATCCCGCCGCTGTCCACCTACGCCCACCGGCTGTGGGATTGGTGGGAGCGCAACCTCGACCCGGCGCTGTTCCGCGACCGCAGCCTCTCCTCGGCGGTCAAGGGCAAGAAGATCCTGATCACGGGCGCCTCGAGCGGCATCGGCCTGGAGACCGCCCTGCGTGTGGGCGAGGCCGGCGGCGAGGTGCTGCTGGTCTCGCGCACGCGCGAGAAGCTCGAGGAGGTGGCGTCCCAGGTCGAGGAGCTCGGCGGGACCGCCCACGCCTGCCCGTGCGACCTGTCGGACCTCGACGACATCGACCGGCTGGCGGAGGAGGTGCTCGCCGAGCACGGCGGCGTGGACGTGCTCGTGAACAACGCGGGCCGCTCCATCCGGCGCTCGGTGGAGCGCTCCTACGACCGCTTCCACGACTACGAGCGGACGATGCAGCTGAACTACTTCGGCGCGCTCAAGCTCATCCTCGCCTTCCTTCCGGGCATGCGCGAGCGGCACGGCGGCCACATCGTCAACGTCTCGAGCATCGGCGTCCAGACCAACACCCCGCGCTTCTCCGCCTACGTCGCCTCGAAGTCGGCGCTCGACGCGTTCGCGCGCTGCGTGGCTCCCGAGGTCATCGGGGACGGCGTGCACTTCACCACGGTCTACATGCCGCTCGTGCGCACCCCGATGATCGCGCCCACGAGCATGTACGACGCGTTCCCGACGCTGTCCCCGGACGAGGCCGCGCAGATGCTGTGCGACGCCCTGATCGACAAGCCCAAGCGCACGGCCAGCCGCCTCGGCACCTTCGGCGAGATCCTCTACGCCGTCTCGCCCAAGACCGTGGACATCGTGCTGAACACGGCCTACAAGGTCTTCCCCGACTCCAAGGCCGCGAAGGGCGACCTGCCGGAGGGCAAGAAGGAGGAGGAGATGTCCACCGAAGCGGTGGCCATGGCCTACCTGATGAAGGGCGTGCATTTCTAGTACGCGTGTCCGGAAGTTCCGCGTGGAATCCGGCGAGGGGCTGGGCGCGTCCAGACGCCGCCGGTGACGCCGCCGAGCGGGTGGCGGCCGTCAGGCCACCAGGTGCGGGTACTCCGCCTCCACCAGCTCCCGGTAGCGAGCGAAGACCGGCTTGGTGACGGGGATCAGCGCCAGCGCCTTCTTCACGTTGCCCGAGGTCTTGATGCGGCGGCGGGCGATGGCCATCGCCACGTTCTCCTTGCCCTGGAAGTAGCGGTTGGCCACTTCGGAGTCCATGGTCATCTCGACCTCGCAATCCCAGTCCACGTCGTCGGACCATTCCCACTGCAGGTTCTGGCCGTCGACCGGCTCGTCGGCGGCCGTGATGTTCACCACCAGGTCGACGTCGGGAAACTCGAACCGCTGCGGCGTCCGGGCGTCGCGCAGCTTCGGTCCCATCTCCGGGTCGGTGCTCATGATCTCGAACACCTGGTCCATCAGCTCGCGGAACTCCGCGGCGGAGGAGAAGCTCACGGGGCGGACACTATCGGCTACACGAACGCCGAGCCGCGGGTGACGAGGTTCTGGTAGAGCTTTTGCTGGATCGTCTCGCGCACGCGCTCGGACAGCTCGAAGACGAGCGTGCGGTCCTCGGCCGCCTCGGGGCCGTATCCGGCGGTCGGGATCGGATCGCAGTACTCGATCCGCCAGCGCGAGGGCAGCGGCACCACGCCCAGCGGCCCCAGCCACGGGAACGTGGGCGTGAGCGGGAAGTACGGCGCGCCGATGAGGCGCGCGAGCAGGGGCGCCTCGCCGATCTTCGGATAGATCTCCTCGCTGCCCACCACGGCCACCGGCACGATCGGGGCCCCGGTCCGCAGGGCCAGCTCCACGAAGCCGCCGCGCCCGAACCGCTGCAGCCGGTAGCGGTCGCCCCAGTCCTTGCCGGCGCCCTTCACCCCCTCGGGGAAGACGGCCACGAGCCGATCCTGGCGAAGCAGACGCAGCGCGTTGTGGGGCGAGGCCACCACCCCGCCGACCTTGCGCATGAGCACCCCGGCGTAGGGAAGGTGGAAGGCCCAGTTGAGCACGAGGAAGCGCGGGTGCCGCGGCAGCGCGTGCTCGCGCATGATCGAGACCGCCATCATCGTGGCGTCCCACGGCAGGATGCCCGCGTGGTTGGCCACGAGCAGAGCCCGCCCGTGGGCCGGCACGTTGTGGACGCCGGCGGCCTGCACCCGCCACCAACGGTCGTACATGAGCTCGAAGAACGGGTAGACGGCGTCCGAGAACTCCTCGTCGAAGCCCCACTCGTCCTCGCTGTAGTCCCCGCCGAGGCGGCGGGCGGCGCGCTCGAGCAGCGCGCGCGCGTCGCGCGGGAGGCCGGCCGCGGCGCCCGTGACGGCGTCGGCGAGCCCGGCCCCCGCCTCCAGTCGCTCGCGCAGGAGGCGCAGCGCGGCCACCGCGTCGGCCACGCCGATCGGGCCGGCCGGCCCGCTGCGCGGAGGGGGCACCCGACCGCTCCCGGCATGATCGCGCGGGGGCGCCCCCGCCGGCCGCCCGGTCATGACGGCACCACCGCCCTGCGCAGCGGCGGCACGAGCCGCCGGCCCTCGAGCGTGCGCGTGAAGTCGGCCACCGCCTCCACGGTCGAGTGCCGCGGGGTGAAGCCCACCTCGTCCACCAGTCGCGTGATGTCCACGGCCCGGCCGTGCTGGAGCAGCCGGCGGAAGTCGGGCGAGAAGGAGAAGAGTCCGAGCCGCTTGCCGACGCCCGAGGCCGTGCCGAACAGAGGGTGCGGGACGGGCACGCTGGCCTTGCCGGCCATGCGGATCATGCGCGTGAGCCCGATCGTGCCCGGGTTGGCGACGTTCACGGCTCCGTGCACCGGCCGGCGGATGGTGGCGACGAGCGCCTCGATGGCGTCCTGCTCGTCGATGAGCTGGACGCGCGGGTCGAAGCCGAAGCAGGTGGGCACGGCGACCAGCGACAGGTAGCGCGTGAACTGCGTCTCCGCCGAGGGTCCGACGCGCGGCTGATAGCGCAGCATCGTGCAGGTGACCTGCGGGTGCCGGCGGGCGAACGTGCCGAAGTAGTTCTCGATCTCGGCCACGTCCCGCTGGAAGCGGGTGCGCAGCGGATAGAGCCGCGTCATCTCCTCCGTGAAGAACTGGGGGGCGGCCGGCTCCGAGCCGTAGATGCCCGCGGAGCCGCGGATGATGATGGTGCGGACCGTCTTCGCCTTCTCGCACGCTGCCAGCAGCTGGAGCGAGCCGATCACGTTGATGTCGTGCGCCTGCTCGGGCGAGAGGCCCCTGCCGGGCTGTCTGATGATCCGGTTGTGGACCACCGTGTCCACGCCCGCCTGCGGGATCAGCTTGGCGATGACTGGGTTGCGGATGTCGGCGTCCATGAAGTCCGTGCGCTCGAGCGAGGTCTTCGGGGGGCGGGTGTCGAGGCCGGCGACGTACTCGACCTCCGGGTGGCCCTCGAGCCGCCGGGCCACCTCGGTGCCCAGCCAGCTCGACACGCCGGTGATGAGGATCCGCCTGCCGGCCACGTCGCTACGAGCGCTTCTTGGCCGCGCCGGACGAGCGCTTGGCGGGCAGCCGCTTCTCGATCTCGTCGAGCCGGCGGAGGATGGCGCGCAGGTCCTTCTTCAGCGGCTCGAGGTCCTGGTGGGTCACCGGCCGGCGTTCCTCGAGCACCTCCACCAACCGCTCGCGCACCGTCGATGCACCCGCCTCGGCGCCGCGCACGACCTCGTCCACGGCCTCCTGCGCGCGCTCGCGGGTGAGCTGCGCCGACCCGACCGTGGCCTGGACGGTGCGTTCGACCGCCTCCCGCACAGCGTCGGACACCTGCTGCGGTCCTGGCCTCCGCTTCGATGCCATGCGGGGCGGAGTCTCCCATATCGTGCCCGCCGTGCCCGGCCCGGACCTCTCCCCCCTCCATCTGAAGCCCGCGTGCGAGCTGGCCGAGCGCGTGTTGCTGCCGGGCGATCCGCACCGCGCCCTCGCGGTGGCGCAGGCGTTGCTCGACAAGCCCCGCATGTTCAACCACCACCGCGGCCTGTGGGGCTACACCGGCGTCGCCGCGGACGGCGAGCCCGTCACGATCCAGGCCACGGGGATGGGAGGCCCGAGCACGGCGATCGTGGTGCGTGAGCTCGTCGACCTGGGTGCCCGGCGGCTCATCCGGATCGGCACCTGCGGCGCGCTCGACCCGGCGCTCGCGCTCGGCGACCTCCTGGTCGTGGACGAGGCGCTCGCCGAGGACGGCGCCAGCCGGGCGCTCGGCGCCGACGGCCGGGTGCGTCCCGGCGCCGCGCTCACGGACGCGCTGGCAGCGGCGGCCGGCGGAGCCCGCGGCGCGGTGGTCTCAACGGACCTCTTCTACGAAGAGCGCCCGGGCGTGGAGGACGGCTTCGCAGCGGCGGGCGCCCTCGCCGTGGAGATGGAGGCGGCCACGCTGCTGCAGCTCGGCCGGACGCTCGGCGTGGAGAGCGCGTGCGTGCTCGCCGTCTCGGACCTGCTGCGCCCCCGCCGGGCGCGGATCGAGCCCGAGCGACTCGAGGCGGCGGGCGTGCAGCTGGGCGAGGCCGCCATGGCTGCACTCGCCGGAAGAGGGTGAGCCGTCCTGCCCTGGGCCGTCATGCGCAGCCCTGAGCAGGACGATGGCCGTGCTACTCGCTGACGGTCAGTCGTTCCTGGGCGCGCGGCGGCGGGTCCGCCCCGGGTGCCACGGCTTCGCGCAGCGCCGCGAGATCGCGGGCGATCTCGTCCAGCCGGCGCTCCAGCGCCTCGGACGCGTCGCCGCCGGCGGCGACGCGCAGCGCATCCACCCGGCCCTCCAGGCGGTCGAGCGTGTCCTCGATGCCCTCGAGCCGCTGGGACACCGACCGCAGCCGGCGGGTGAGCCGCTCGATGTCGGCGGCGGAGGGGATGTTGAGAGCGCCCATCGCCGCCTCCTGGGCCTGCACGGCCTTCTCGCGAGCCTCGAACGCGCGGGTGAGCGCGCCGTTCACGACCGGGTTGGCGACGAGCTCCTCGGCGAGCTTGCCGAGCGCCTCCTCGCCCTGGCGCGACAGGCGGTCCTTGAGGCTCTCGTCCTGGGGTTGGTCGGCGGCCACGGGCGGCAGCGTAGCGGACGCGGGGAGGCATAGCGCCCCGGCCGCGGCATCTAACCCTCAAGTTGAAGGTTAGAGCGAAGTCCTCGCGCGCGCACGTGCGCAAGTGCCCAGCTTTTGGGGGATTTGCGGCGTCCGTTTCGGGGGTACAGCATCCGGCGCCGGCGCCGATAACCGAGCAGAGTGCCCGACGGTTCCCTGTTGCGCCCTGAGAAGACAGCAAGTAGCGTTGTTTCGGCGGCTGGCCGTTCTGATAGCTTGCCGGCCTCAGAGGCAGTGGCGGAGCGGCGTTCGGGAGGAATGAAGCGGTAGCGGGGATGAAGAAGAGGCTCGTCTATACCTTGATCGCTGCGGCACTGCTCGGTGCCGCGCTCGCTGTGCTCACGCTTCCGGCCTCGGCCGAGAAGCGCACGGTCACGGTGGTCATCAACGGCCAGCCCGTCACCCTGACCGTCGACGTGCCGCCCGGCACGCCGATCGAGGACATCGAGATCCCGCTGCTGCCCCCGCCCGCGCAGCCCACGCCCACCCAGCCGCAGCCCACCCCCACGCAGCCGGAGCCCAGCCCGCAGCCGCCCAGCTCGGGCGAGGAGCCCGACGCCCGCGGGGGCGAGAAGCAGAGGAAGACGGGCGACGAGCGCGACGCCGAGGAGGAGGCCGCCGAGCCTCGAGCCGACGTCGAGGCCAAGAAGAAGGAGCGTGCCGAGCGCAGGCAGCGCTCGCGCCTGCGCAACGAGGACGGCTCGCCCACGCGCCGCAACCCCGGCTTCTTCGAGGCGCTGCCCGGCCCGTCCACGGTCACCGGCGTGCCCAACTTCGTCATCCGCAAGTTCCGCGTCCCGCTGTTCCTGCTCCCGATCTACCAGGCCGCCGGCATCCAGTACGGCGTCCGCTGGGAGCACCTCGCCGCCATCAACGAGATCGAGACCGACTACGGCCGCAACCTGAACGTGTCGTCCGCCGGCGCGGTCGGCTGGATGCAGTTCCTCCCCTCCACCTGGCGCGCGTACGGGGTCGACGCCAACAAGGACGGCGAGAAGGACCCGTACAACCCCGTCGACGCGATCTTCGCGGCGGCCCGCTACCTCAAGGCCGCGGGCTACGAGAAGGACGCCGACCGCGCGCTGTTCGCCTACAACCACGCCGACTGGTACGTGGACTCCGTCAACCTGCGCGCCAAGCTCATCGCCGGCGTGCCGGGCGACGTGGTGGGCTCGCTCACCGGGCTCACGGAGGGCCGCTTCCCCGTCTTCGCCAAGGCCCGCTACGCGGACGACCTCTCCGAGCGCGAGGCCTCGCGCCGGGTGCGACGCGGCGAGAACGCCGCCAACGTGGTCGAGGGCTCCGAGGGGCGCAGGGGCATCGAGATCTACACGCGCCGCGGGGCACCGATCGTGGCCGTCAACGACGGCGTCGTCAAGGAGATCGGCGAGAACGAGCGCCTCGGGCGCTACATCGTGCTCCAGGACGTCTATGGCAACCGCTTCACCTACGCGGGCCTGTCCAAGGTCGCCAGCTCCTACCCGGTGCCGAAGGAGGACGGCGACGATCGCACCGAGGCCGCCGCCCGCAAGGCCAACGCGCACGACGAGCCCGACGACGACCCCCGGCCCGAGAAGCCCGCCTCGGCCGGCAGCCAGGACGACGACACGGGCGGCTCCCCGCGCCGGGCGCGCGAGTCCGAGGAGAGCCAGGGCAAGGTGGCCATCAAGGAGCGGCTGTTCGCCAACCCCGCACGGCCGCAGGCGCAGCGCAACGGCGGCGCGGAGCAGATGCTCAACGCGCGCGGCAACCTCACCACCTTCCGCGCCTACTTCTCGCGCCCGTTCGGCCTCGACCCGCGCGACGTGGAGCTCAAGCAGCTGAAGGAGGGCTCGCGCGTCATCGGCGGCACCATTCTCGGCCGCACCGGCAAGCCCGAGGCCGACAAGGCGCCGCACATGTACTTCGAGATCCGCCCCGCCGGCCGCGGCGCCCCGCGGATCGACCCCAAGCCCATCCTCGACGGTTGGAAGCTGCTCGAGGCCACGGCCATCTACCGCTCCTCGGGGCGCAACGTCCTCTACGGCGACGACGAGGACGACTTCTCGATCGGCCAGGTCATGCTGCTGCCCAAGCACCTGCTCGAGAAGCGCGTGCTGTCGGACTCGCGCATCGAGGTCTACGACGGCGGTCGCACCGACATCCGGTCCGGTCAGATCGACCGGCGCGTGCTCGCCACGCTGGCGTTCCTCGCCGAGTCCGGCCTGCGACCCACCGTCACCAGCCTGAAGTCGGGCCACAGCGTCTACACGGCCAGCGGCAACGTCTCCCACCACTCCTCCGGCAACGCGGTGGACATCGCGCGCATCAACGGCGTGCCCATCCTCGGCCACCAGGAGCCGGGCGGGGTCACCGAGCAGGCCGTGCGCCGCATCCTGCAACTGCAGGGCACGCTCGCGCCGGACCAGATCATCTCACTGCTCGAGATGGGGGGCCCCACCTTCGCCATGGCCGACCACGCCGACCACATCCACGTCGGCTTCCGGCCGCTGTTCGGCAACAACGAGCGGCTCGGCCGCCAGACACTCGCCGTGCTCAAGCCCGACCAGTGGAGTGACCTGATCGAGCGCCTCGGCGAGATCGACAACCCGGTCGTGCGCACCAAGCCGTCCGACGCCGCCATCCCGGTCAAGAAGAAGAAGCGCGCGTCAGACGCCCATTCGGGCGAGTAGCGCCGGCGGCTGCAGACCTTTCGCCTGACTGCGTCATCGGCCCTCGCCGTGCGTAGCACGGCTTCGGACCTGCTTCCTTGTCATGCTCGGTTCTCGCTCGCCGGTGACTGATCCAATGTTCGCGTTCGCACAGTTCGAGTTCGGCTTCCTGCTGGGCCCCGCCGACGGTCGCTATCTCCTGCGCGACGAGCCGGGCGCCGAGCCGCGCCGCGTCGTGGTTCTCGGCACGCTCGGGGCGCCGCAGCGGCGGCTGCTTGGCGGCCGGCGTTCGAAGGCCGTGGAGCGGGCCGAGCCCGAGCCGGTGCCGACCAACCGGGCCACCCTCATCCGGCCGCTGCCATTCGGCGGCGAGGCCGAGGCGTCGGCGTGGCTCGACGGGCTGCGGAAGGAACGCGGCGCACTCCAGGCGGAGCGCGACGCCGGCCTCCGCGAGCTCAACCAGGTGATCAGGGCGCACCGGGCCGCGGCGGCCGACGCGTTCGCGCGCGATGTGTCGGCGGAGCAGGCGCTCGTGGCGCGCGTTGGCTACGGGCGCGGGGAGCAGGTGGCCGACGGGCGCTTCGCCGCCGGCATGGACGTGCCGCGCGAGCGGCCGAAGCCGTCGCGAAGCGAGCGGATCGCGCCGCAGGAGCAGCTCGCCGCAATGCTCGGCGCGCGCACGGAGCAGCTGGCCTGTGAGGAGCTCGTGCTGCGAGCGCGCGCCGACGTGGACGCCGGCCGTCCGCGCGAGGCGGCGCTCGAGACGCGCATCGCGCTGGAGACGGCCATCGCGGAGCTGGAATCCAGCCCTGCGGGCGGGGCGCCGGCGGAGCTGGCGGAGCTGCGCGGCCCTGTGGGCGAGGCGGCCAACGCCGCCCTGCGCGGGGACCCGCCGGCCGAGCTCATGATCGCCGTCAAAGGGGCGGTGGAGCTGATGGAGCGCGCCCTGCGCCGCCACCGGGCCGCCGGCGTGCAGCGGGACTTCTCAGGACCTTGACGCCACGTTGACCGGCGCTTAACCGGACGCGGCTCGGCGCGGCCTACCGTGGCGGGCAGTTCGACACGAAGTCCACGTAAATAGCGAGGAGTTTGGACATTGGGCCATTTGCAGCTCACCCTCAAATCGGGGACGATCCGGGTGATGGCATCACCCTCCCCCCCTATCACCCCTAGGCGTCAGGGCGCGCGCCGGCTCGCGAACGCGATCGAGGCGCGGAAGCGACTCAACGGAATGAGCCGCGGCCGCGCATGGATCAACGGGCGCGAGGTCGGCGGGCTCGACCCCAAGTACGCCCACCTCGCCCGCAGCTACGACTAGAGCGCCGCGAGCACCGCTTCGAGCTCGGCCACCACGTCGCCGCCGAGCTTGACGTCTGCGCGGCGATCGTAGGGCGTCGGCCCCTGCGTGACGAGCGCGAGCCGGCCGCCGCGGTCGAGCGTGATCTGCGGCAGGCCGTGCACCTCGATCACGCGCTCGCTCCCGGCCATGCGGTGGAGCCGGTCGATGTTCTGGGTGATCACGCCGCGGATGGCGCCGCGGCGCTCGAGCTCGGCGACGGCCTCGTGCGCCGCGTTGGGGCGCTTGTGGCGCAGGGAGGCGAAGCGGTCCCCGTAGAAGCGCCAGAAGCGGTCGGGATCCCGCCCCCAGGCGTCGATGTGCGCGACCTCCATCGGGTCCACGTTCTCCCACAGCCCGGTGCCGGGCGAGCGGAAGTCGGGGATCCCGGACGGCACCGAGATCCCGGCACCCGTGAGGACCACGGCGCGCTCGGACTCGCGGATGAGCTCCGCGAGCCGAGCGGCCTTCTCGCTGGTGACGGCCTGGCTCACTTCCCCTTGAAGTTAGCCTGCCGCTTGCCCAGGAAGGCCGAGATGCCCTCCTTGGCGTCCTCGGAGCCGAACGCGGCCCCGAAGGCCTCGGCCTCGGTGCGCAGGCCCTCGTCGAGGTCGCCGTGGGCGGACACGCGCTTGATGTGCCCGACGGCGAGCGGCGCCTGGCCGGAGAGCTTCTTCGCCCACGACAGCGCCGTGTCGAACAGCTCGTGGTCGGCCACGACCGCATTGGCCAGGCCGAGGCGGTGTGCCTCCCAGGCCGAGATCGGGTCGCCCACGAGGTTCATCTCGAGCGCTTTGGCCTCCCCCACCAGCCGCGGCAGCCGCTGGGTGCCGCCGAAGCCGGGGATGATGCCGAGGTTGACCTCGGGCTGGCCGAAGGTGGCCGACTCCGCGGCGATCCGGAAGTCGCACGCCATGGCCAGCTCGCAGCCGCCGCCGAACGCGAGCGAGTTGACCGCCGCGATCGTCACGGTCTGCGACTTCTCCATGGCCCGCATGAACCCGTGCCCGGACTCGATGAGCTCGCGCCCCTCCTCGTCGGGCTTCATCTTCGTGAACTCCTTGATGTCCGCGCCCGCGGAGAACGTGAACACGTTGGAGCTGGCGATGACGACCGCGCGCAGCTTGCCGTCCACCTTGCCCCACAGGTCCGTGAGCTCACGGATCACCTGCGGGGAGAGGGGGTTGGCCGGCGGCCGGTTGAGCCAGATGATGCCCACGTCGCCACGGGTCTCGAGCGCGATCGTCTCGTACGACGAGTCCCCGTCGGGCTGCGGGTAACAGAAGAAGCCCTGCCCGCTCTTCTTGCCCAGCCGACCCTGTGCCACCAGCCGCCTGAGCAGCAGCGGCGGCGCATAGCGCTCGCCCCACTCGGTCTCGGCGTGCTCGAGCGCGACGAGCACTTCGTCGAGGCCCTGCTCGTCGGCGCGGGTGAGCGGTCCGGGCAGGATGCCGGCGCCGGCCATCATGCCGATCTCGACGTCCTTGGCGCCGGACACGCCCTCCTCGATCACCAGGCAGGACTCGACGATCGCCTTGAGCGAGAAGCGCTCGACGAGCGTGCCCTGCGCGTCCGTTGTGGTGCTAGCCGTGCTCATAGAACCCCTTCCCGGTCTTCTGCCCGAGGTCGCCGGCCTCGACGAGCTCCTCCATCTTCCGGGAGACGTAGAAGCGGTCCCCGTAGCTGTCCTTCAGGTGAGCGGCGACGTGGTAAACCGTGTCGAGGCCGAGTAAATCGGTGAGGTAGAACGGGCCCATCGGCGCCGCCTTGCTCTCCTGGACGGTCTTGTCGACCTCCTTGATGTCCAGGCCCTCCTCCTCCGTCGTGCGCCAGATCTCCGACACCGCGGAGTTGAGGATGCGGTTGACCACGAAGCCGGGGTCCTCGCCGCAGCGGATGGGCTGCTTCCTGATCTGCTGGGCGAAGTTGGCGGTGGCCTGCAGGGTGTCCTCCGACGTCTCCTGCCCCTCGATGACCTCGATGAGGCGCATCATCGACGCGGGATAGAAGAAGTGGAAGCCGACGACCTTGTGCGGACGGCCCGTGGCCTCGGCCATCTCGCTGATGGAGAGCGACGAGGTGTTGGAGGCGAGGATGGCGTGGCCGGGCGTCACCGTGTCGAGCTCGGCGAAGACGGCCTGCTTGATCTGCATCCGCTCCGGAACGGCCTCGACCACGAAGTCCACGTCGCCAAAGCCCTCGTACCCGGTGGTGCCCGTGATGCGGCCGGTGATCTCCGAGAGCTGGGCGTCCGCCTGCTCCTGGGTGATCTTCTCCTTCTTCACCAGCCCGCCGAGCTGGCCCTCGGTGACCTGCCGGGCCTTCTCCAGGCCCGTGTCGACGAACTTCTGCTCCACGTCCTTGAGCACCACGTCGACACCGGAGGAGGCGATCACCTGCGCGATCTCCCCACCCATAGTCCCGGCGCCCACGACGGCAGCCTTGAATACGTACATGGGTTCCCTTCTGGTTGCTGCGAAGGGTCGGAAGGCTACTCGTACTCCGCGTCCTCCGCCGCCTCCGTGGCGTAGCGGCGGAGCGTGCGCGCGAGGCTGTCCGAGATGGCCCGGCGGATGAAGAGCGCGTTGGCGATCGCCCGCAGCGGTCCGTGCTGGGTGAGCTCGTACTCGAGCTCCAGCTCGACCAGCGTGCCGTCTTCTGCCGGCGTGAAGGCCACGGCCTGGCGGCCGGCCATGCGCTCCTCGTAGACGTCGCTCACCAGCCGCCGTCCAGGATCGCGCTCGCGCACCTTCTCGGTGACGCGACCGCGCCCCCCTGGGATCGACTCCCAGACCACCCGCGAGCCCGGCTGGGGCCACTCCGGAGCCAACTCGAGCCTGTTCCTGAAGCCCTCCATGAAGCTCGGCCAGCGCTGAACGTCGGTCCACAGCGCCTCGGCGCGCCCCGGCGGGAGCGGAACCGTGATCGTCTCCCGGGCGCGGCTGCTCATCCCCCGTACACCTCGCGCACGATCTCGTCGATGCTGCGCGCCGTGGAGTCGAGGAACGGGCGCACGTCCTCGCGCAGGCGCCCGTACTCGTCCCGGCCCTTCCTGGTGAGCGAGTAGTACCTGCGGCTGCGGCGCTCGGGGTGCTCCCACTTCCCCTCGATCAGCCCGCGCGCCTCGAGCTGGCGCAGGAGCGGGTACATCGTGTTGGGGTTCACCGACAGCACGCCCGCGGTCATGCCGGAGATCCGCTCCATGAGCTGGTTCCCGTAGCTCGGCCCGTTGGAGATGAGGTGGAGGACGAGCAGCGGAAGGACGTCGCGGCGCCGCAGCTCCCCGGTGAGCGGGTCGGCCGTGCGACCCCCGCGGGGGGGAGGCAGCTCGGCGGCCCCGCGGGCCTCCTCGAGGGTTGCCGCCTCGGCGACGGCGCGCCGCGCGGCGTCGCGGCGGGACTTGCGCGGCTGGGGCATGCGCCGCCATCCTCCCACCCCGTGGGGCCACAACGCTCCGACCGCCGCCCCCGCGGCCGCTCTGGGGGCCTGAGCCGAAGCGCGCACCGGGGCTGCGCTCACGGCTTGCGCGCGTTCACTCCGGCAGCCGCACCGAGCCGTCGCCGGCGACCGTCCAGTGGGGGTTGTGGGCCACCTCCCACGGATGGCCGTCGGGATCGATGAAGACGCCCGAGTAGCCGCCCCAGAAGGTCTCGGCGCCGCGGCGGCCGATCGTTGCGCCGGCGGCCTCGGCCTCCGCGATGACGGCGTCGACTTCCTCCCGTGAGCGGGTGTTGAACGCGAGCGTGACGCCGCCCCAGCCGCCGCCGTCCTCCACGACGCTGTCCTCGGCGAGCTTCGCGCGGTCCCACAGGGCCACGACCATGCAGCCGGCCTGGAAGAAGGCGACATCGTCCCCCTCCTCGGCGCCGGTGGTCCATCCCAGCGCCTCGTAGAAGGCCCGTGCGCGCTCGAGGTCGCGCACGCCGAGGGTGATGAGGCTCAGTCTCTGCTCCATTCCGGGGACCCTACGCCCGCCACGCCATGCCCGTCTTTTGACGAAAGCCGGTGTTACGCTGGTCGGGCAGGCGCCAGACACGGCGAAACGAAAAGGGACTCGTGGGAACAGGGCGGGCAGGGACTCCCGTTCGGGGGATCGCGGTTGGGGCGATGACGGCAGCGACGATGCTCGCCGTCCTGGTGACCGCTGCCTCGGGCGCGAAGGACGATGTCGACCTGGTCTCACGCGGGCTGCAGGGCGCCGCCGGCGACGCCGGCTCCCTGTTCGCGTCGATCTCCGCCGACGGGCGCTACGTCGCCTTCCAGTCGGACGCCGCCAACCTCTCGGCGGAGGACGACAACGGCGTCACCGACGTCTTCGTCCGCGATGTCCACATGGGCACCACCACGCACGTCAGCCGGGCGACCGGCGCTGCGGGGGCCATCGCCGACGCGGAGTCCTCCCGTCCGTCGATCTCTGCCGACGGGCGCTACGTCGCCTTCCAGTCGAGCGCCGGCAACCTCTCGGCGGCCGACGGAAACGGCTTCGCCGACGTGTACGTGCGCGACCTCCACACGGGCCAGACGACCTACGTCAGCCGCGCGGCGGACGGCACCGACGCCGACGCCGGCTCGTTCAACCCGGCGATCTCCGCCGACGGCCGCCACGTCGGGTTCGAGTCGGGCGCCGACGACCTCTCCGACCAGGACGACGACAGCGTCAGCAACGTCTACGTGCACGACCTCGAGACGGGGGCCACCAGCCACGTCAGCCGCGCGACGGACGGCTCCGCCGCCGGCGGCAGCTCCGGCGATCCCTCGATCTCCGACGATGGGCGCCGGGTCGCCTTCCACTCGCATGCGGACAACCTCTCGGACGAGGACGACGACACGGTCACGAACGTGTACGTGCGTGACCTGGAGTCGGGTACGACCACCCACGTCAGCCGCGCGACGGACAACTCTCCCGGCGCCGACGACTCCTTTGGCCCTTCGATCTCCGCCGACGGGCGCCACGTCGCCTTCGAGTCGAACGCGGACAACCTCGTCGACGATGCCGGGGCCGGGTTCACCAACGTCTTCGTGCGCGACCTTCAGGACGGCGAGACCACCCACGTGAGCCGGGCGACCAGCGAAGCTCCCGCGAACGGCGCGTCCGGCGCTCCCTCGATCTCCTCCGACGGCCGCTGGGTCGCGTTCCAGTCGAGTGCGGGCAACCTTTCCGGCGTGGACACCAACGGGGCCATCGACGTGTTCGTCCGCGACAGCCTGGACGGCACTACCACTCTGGTCAGCCGCGTGGACGGCGCGTCGGGCCCCGTGGCCGAGGCCGGCTCCTTCAACCCGGCGATCTCCGCCAACGGCATCTTCGTCGCCTTCCACTCGGAGGCGGACAACCTCTCCGGAGACGACGTCGACACGGTCGGCGGCGACGCGGACGTGTTCCGCCGCGACGTCCTGGGCGCGGCGCCGGTGAACCTGGCGGCCCCCGAGATCAGCGGTGGCCCCGCGATCGGCGACCTGCTGGCCTGCTCGCCCGGCAGCTGGGCCAACGACCCGGCGACGTTCGCCTTCCAGTGGCTCCGCGACGGCATCAACATCCCAGGGGCGATCGCCGCCGTCTACACGATCACCCCCGGGGACGCCGAGCGCGCCCTCCGCTGCCGAGTGACGGCCACCAGCATCCCCGGCGGCAGCGTCCCGGCGCTGAGCGGTCCGGTCGTCGCGGCGGCCGCTCCCGTCCTGCCCGCCGTGCCACCCCCCGCCGCGGCGCCTCCCGCAGCGCCACCGCCCGCGGCGTCACCCGTCGCCCCGGCGGCCCCCGCGCCCCCGGCAGCCGGCCCGCCCGCCCCCACCGCGGTGCCGAGCCGTGCGACCAGGCTGAGGCTGCGCGCCCGGAGCCGGCTGAGCGCGAGGCAGCGCCAGCGCGTGCGCGTGCGCTACACGCTCAACGCACGCGGACGCGTCCGCCTGGAGGTGCGCCGTGGGCGCCGCAGGGTCGCGACGCTGAACAGGAACGCCCGCAGAGGCCGCAACACGATCACCTGGAACGGCCGCGTGACCGCACGCAGGAGCCGGGGCCGTCGCGGGCGTACGCTCGTCGCGCCGCGCGGCCGCTACACGATCGTGCTCACCGCCCGCGGCCGCGACAGCCAGGTCGCCCGCGACACGATCCGCCTCACGCTGCGAGCGGCCCGGCGCCCCAGCCGCCGCTGAGGCCGCCCGAAGGCGGCCTCAGGAGACGGCGAGTGGCCTGGGGTCGGGCCGGGACGGCCTCCGGCGCCTCAGCGCGCCGCGGCATCAGCGTCTCGCGGGCGATCACGAGCCGCTGGATCTGCGACGTGCCCTCGTACAGCACCATGGACGGCGGCCATCAGATAGCCGAGGTCCAGCGCACCGGCCCCTGCGCCTGCTCGCCCCGCTAGCGACGCAGCTGCGACCTCCGGGTGTGCTTCTAGCAGTCGAGGCCCGGAATCGGCTCGATCGGGAGCGGCCCGTGCTCCGCCTCGAGCGCCAGTAGGTCGTTGCGGTCCTGCGGCCGCCCCGCGAGCCGTTTGAAGGCGACGATGCTCGCGAGCCCCGCGAGCCGAAACTCGCCGTGGCCGAGATCTGAGATGAGCGCACGATCCCAGACCGTCGCGAAGTCGAGCGGGGGGCGGCCCTCACGGACGATGTCGACGAGTCCCGCCTCGGTGTGCGCGCGCAGGTGCGGCTGACCCACGAGCATCTCGGCCGTGACCGGCCTGCTGTCGTGGTCACGAACGCCGCCGAGAGCTTGCAGGGCCGCCACACAGCTCGCGTCGTTGTCCGCGTCGCCCGGGATGAGCAGATCCACGTCACGGGTTGCCCTGACGTGACGGTTGGCCACGACCGCGAATCCGCCGATCACGACGAACCGGGCACGGGCCGAGAGAAACGCCCTGGTGACCGCTTCGAGGTCAGGAGGGACGAAGCCGGCGCCCATCCTCCGCCCGATCGATGCCGCCCAGCAGCATGGCGGCCTGGCGGGAGAGCGCCACACCGTGGCGCAGCAGCTCCTCGACCGACGCGTCCGCCGGAGGCCGGAGCGCTCGGCGCTTCTGCTCACCGAGCGCGGTCCACTCAGCCTCATGGCCCGGCTCCAAGAGCGTACGTGGGCGTCGAGTCACGACACGATGATGGTAGGCCACAGACGTGACGGAGGCCGCCCCGCGGGCGGCCTCCGTGAAGCACTCGCCTGTTGCGAGGAAGATAGCCCCGCGGGGCATCCTGCCCGCGGTCTCGAGAGGACTCTCGGCCTCCGGCCTCGCGTGACCGGCGGGCTCCGCCCGCCTTAGGCGGGAACCGCCTCCGGCGCCTCAGCGCGCCGCGGCATCAGCGTCTCGCGGGCGATCACGAGCCGCTGGATCTGCGACGTGCCCTCGTACAGCTGCATGATCTTGGCGTCGCGCATGAGCTTCTCGACCGGGTACTCCTTGATGAAGCCGTAGCCGCCGTACACCTGCACGGCGTCCACGGTGATCTCCATCGCGCTGTCCGCGGCGAAGCGCTTGGCGTGGGAGGACATCAGGGTGTTGCGCTGGCCCTGGTCGAGCAGCACCCCCGAGTTCCACACCAGCAGGCGGGCCGCCGCGATCTTCGTGGCCATGTCGGCGATCATGAACTGGATGGCCTGGTGCATGGCGATGGGCACGCCGAACTGCACGCGCTCCTTGGAGTAGTCGCGGGCGAACTCGAACGCGGCCTGCGCGATGCCCACGGCCATGGCCGCCACGCCCGGACGGGTGCGGTCGAGGGTCAGCATGGCGAGCTTGAAGCCCTTGTTCTCCTCGCCGAGCAGGTTCTCGGCGGGGATCTCCACGTCGTCGAACGAGATCGTGGCGGTGTCGGAGGCGCGCTGTCCGAGCTTGTCCTCCTTCTTGTCCACGGTCACGCCCGCGTCGCGCGGGACGACGAACGCCGAGATGCCCTTGTGGCCGGCGTCCTTGTCGGTCTTGGCGTAGACCGTGTACCAGTCGGCGTGCGAGCCGTTGGTGATGAAGCACTTCGAGCCGTTGATGACGTACTTGTCGCCCTGCTTGACGGCGGTCGTGCGCATGCCCGACACGTCGGAGCCGGCGTCGGGCTCGGTGAGGCAGAAGGAGGCCAGCTTGGGCTCCTCGCAGAGCATGCCCAGGTACTTCTTCTTGACCTCCTCGGACCCGCCGATCACGACCGGCGCGGTGGCCAGGCCGTTGCACATGAGCGAGGTGCCGATGCCGGAACAGCCCCAGCCCAGCTCTTCCTCGATGACACAACCGGAGAGGTAGTCGAGGCCCGGTCCCCCGTACTCCTCGGGGATGTGGGTGTTCATCAGACCGACCTCGAAGGCCTTGTCGACGACCTCCTGAGGCCAGGTCCCGTCCTTGTCGTACTCCCAGGCGACGGGGCGGATCTCCTTCTCCGCGAAGCTGTGAGCCAGCTCGCGGAGGTCCTTCTGCTCGTCGGTCAGCGTGAAATCGACCACGTGAACGGGCTCCTCGTCCCGGGCGGCCCACGCCACCCGATTGATTCGTCAGTCAAGTTGCCTGGAGAGGGTACCGAACTCAGCCGAACAGGATGCGGACAGCCGCATAGACGCCCCCGCCGATCGCCGCGACCGACAGCAGCAGGAGCCCGAGCTGCTCCGGGTAGATGGCCGGGCGGCTCGGTGCCATGGTCCGGCGGCGGAGGCGGCGCCACATACCGTCAGACTGTAGGGACAGATGGAGGAGGCGTTCGGCACCGTCGTCGTGGTCGTGGCCGTGGTCGCCGCCGTGGCGGCGATCCTGAGCTACGTGGGCTCGGGGCGCCTCTACCAGGGGATCGGCAAGGGCGGCCTGTCGCTGGACGAGCCGGACGCGGCCAGGGGCCCCAAGCCGGGGAGCGCCGCCTTCCGGCGCGAGTCCGAGGCCGAGCTGCGTCAGATGCTCGAGGCCAAGTCCTACCGGCGCGAGCGCCGCGGTGAGGAGCCGCTGGACGTCGAGGCCGAGCTGCACGCCCTCACGCGGTCGCCGGCGACCACTCGGGACGCCGAACTCGAGGAGGAGGTCCGCCAGCTCGTGATCGCCGGCAACGAGCGGCGCGGCCGCCGCGGCGAGGAGCCGCTCGACGTGGACGACGAGGTGGCCCGCCAGCTTCGCGAACTCGGTGCGTGAGCGTGCCGCGGATCGGATATAGATAGGGCATGGCCCAGAGACGCTTCGAGCTCGAGGACGCGGTGATCCGGCCCGGGACCTACTTCAACCCGCAGACCGAGGTGATCATCCTCGTCGACGACTCCCAGTCCATGGACGGGGAGATCTTCAACATGGAGGAGTTCGAGGGGGCCGACTGGGTGCTGGTGGCCGACGACCTGCCTGTGGACGAGCCCAAGCGCGACGAGCTGCTGGAGCGTTTCCAGGCCCGCTACCACGGTGGCGACGGCCGCGGCGAGCACTCGCTCGAGGAGGAGGACGACCTCGAGCGCGAGCCGGAGCTCAACGAGGCAGAAGAAGAGGATTAGCGCCGCGCGGCATCCTGCCGCGTTGTAGGCTGCCGGACTCGTGCGGCCCGTCTACTTCCTCGGGATCTTCATCCCCGCCGCAATCGCGCTCGAGCTGGCACACGCGTCGGCGGTGCTCATCTTCTTCGCCGCCGCGCTGGCGGTCATCCCGTGCGCGGCGGTCATGGGCACCGCCACCGAGGAGCTGGCGGCGCGCACCGGGCCCGGTATAGGCGGCTTCCTCAACGTCACCTTCGGCAACGCGCCCGAGCTGATCATCGCCTTCTTCGCGCTGAAGGAGGGCCTGCACGAGGTGGTCAAGGCCTCGATCGTGGGCTCGGTGATCGGCAACATCCTGCTCGTGCTCGGCGCGGCCATGCTCGCGGGCGGGCTCAAGCACCAGAAGCAGACCTTCAACCGCACCGCCGCCAACGCCCAGTCCGCGATGCTGCTCCTCGCGCTGGTGGCGCTGATCCTGCCGGCGGTGTTCCAGCTCGTGCACGGCGGCGGGCTCCCGGCCGTCGGCGCCGGCGTGGAGGCGGGCGAGGCCGGCCAGGAGTTCATCGACTTCGGCTCCGACCTGGAGAACCTCTCGCTCGCCGTGTCGATCGTGCTGATGGCCAGCTACGGCGCGGGGCTGCTGTTCTCCCTGCGCACGCACAAGGACCTCTTCAACCCGTTCGAGGAGGAGGAGCCGCATGAAGGCGGCTGGAGCACCGGCAGGGCGGCCGGGATGCTCGCGGGCGCCGCGGTGGCGGTTGGCCTGATGTCGGAGATCCTCGTGGGCTCGATCAGCGAGGCGTCGGAGGACGTCGGACTGTCGTCGTTCTTCGTCGGCGTCTTCGTCGTCGCCATCGTGGGCAACGCGGCCGAGCACTGGGTGGCCGTGCTGGTGGCGGCCAAGAACAAGATGGACCTGGCGGTGAACATCGCCGTCGGCTCGAGCGCGCAGATCGCCCTCTTCGTGGCCCCGCTGCTGGTGATCCTGTCGTTCTTCGCGGGGCCGGGCCCGATGGCGCTGGTCTTCAACGGCTACGAGCTGGCGGCGCTGCTGTTCGCGGTGATCATCGCCAACTTCCTCACCCAGGAGGGCGAGTCCAACTGGTTCGAGGGCGTGCAGCTACTGGCCGTGTACGCCGTCTTCGGGCTCGTCTTCTACTTCGCCTGAGCCACTACTCGTGGTGCGTGGCGGCGGTGGCCGGCTTGCGCTCCTCGCGCTTGCGCTCGGCGTCCGGGTCGCGCTTGTCCGCGACCAGCGAGGCCACTATGCCCGCGGTGAAGAGCACCGCGATGATCACGAGGCTGCCCACCGGGCCGATGTGCACGAAGTCCTCGATCAGCAGCTTGACGCCCACCACGCCGAGCACGATCGCGATCGTCTCGTCGAGGTAGCGGAAGCGGGCGATGAGCCCCTCCACCAGCACGAACAGGGCACGGAGGCCGAGCAGCGCGAAGACATTGCCCATCCAGATCAGGAAGCCGTCGCGCGTGATGGCGAAGGCGGCCGGGATCGAGTCGATGGCGAACGCCAGGTCGGCGAAGACGACGGCCGCCAGGCAGAGGAAGACCGGCGTCGCGTAGCGCCGGCCTTCCTTGTTCACGAACCAGTGGCGGCCGTGGAACTCGGACGTCACCGGATAGAAGCGGCGCACGAGGCGCACCATCAGGTTCTTGTCGGGGTTCACGTTCTCCCCCACCCCCCTGAAGATCCGGTAGGCCAGCACGAGCAGCGTGGCGCCGAGCACGTAGATCACGAAGTGGAACTGCTCGATGAGCGTGATCCCGACGAGGATGAACACGCCGCGCATGGCCAGCGCGACGACGATGCCCCAGAACAGCAGCCGCGGGCGCTGCTCGTAGGGGACGCCGAAGTACGCGAACAGCAGCAGGAAGACGAACAGGTTGTCGAGCGAGAGCGAGCGCTCGATGAGGTAGACGGTGGTGTAGGTGATCGCGTCGTCGGAGCCCTCGAGCAGGAGGATCGGGACGGCGGCCGCGAAGCTCAGCACGAGCCAGCCGATCGACCAGATCACGGCCTCGCGGAAGTTCGGCTCGCGGCCGCGCGCGAAGAAGTGGAGGTCGAGGGCGAGGAAGACGAAGAGGGCCGCGATCAACGCGCCCCAGGCGAGGATGCTCACGGCTGCACCAGGTCCCGGCCCGGCTCGATGCCCCAGCGGCGGCCCACCTCGGCCAGCCCGGGCGTGAGCTCCCAGCGGTCGGGCCGCTCGTCGCCCTCGTGCTGGAGTGAGGCGCCCTTGAGCGCCATGCAGCCCGTGTTGTCGCCGGCGGCGCGGATCTCCGCCACCTCGCCGGCGGACAGCGGGCCGCGCGGCGGCACCCCCGCGAGCTCGGCGCGCTTGGCCTCGACCGGCTTGGCGCCGTCGTGGGCCTCCTGGATGAGGGTCGGCGCCACGCAGGCCACCGGGTCGTGCGCGAGGTTCCACGCGCAGGCCAGCTGGAGGAGGGTGAGCCCGTGCCGCTCGGCGAGCGGGCGCATGCGCTCCAGCTTCGCGTGGCCGGCCTCGACCCAACCGTCCGGCCGGAAGCCACGGTGGTCGCCGCGTTCGAACTCGTGGCCGGGAAGGACGTCGCCGTGGAAGAGCCCGCCGTAGTCCACCACGCGCGTGATGACCTTCACGCCACGCGCGGCCGCGGCGGCGAGCGCCAGCTCTCCCGGCCACGGCTCGAGCGGGTTGAGGATGAGCATGGCCCAGCCGATCCGGTCGCCGAAGCGCTCCATGCAGTCGATGACGTCGAGGGTGAAGCCGTTGGCCGGGCCGGGGGCCACCCCGAGCTCGCGCGTGAGGCCGTCCTCGCGCACCGCCTCGAGGGCGTCCCACACGGCCACGCTGGTGAAGCCCGTGCGGTCGGGGTTGTGGAGCAGCAGGAGGTCGAAGGCATCCACGCCGCAGCGCTCGAGGCTGCGCTCGGTGGCCGTGCGCACGTAGTCGCGATAGCCGTCAGGCCCGCGCAGGCGCGAGTCGGTGAAGCGGGGAAAGCCGCGCGGACCGTCGCGCTCGCCCTCGTAGAAGTCGTGGCCGATGGCTCCCACGAGCGCGTAGGACTCGCGCGGCAGGCCTTGGAGAGCGCGCCCCAGCAGGGCGTCGCCCTCGCCCTGGCCGTAGACGTCAGCGGTGAGGACCGTGTCCACGCCGCCGCCCGGGCGCACGAGCGCGGCCAGGCGGTCGTCGTCAAGAGCGACGCCGAAGTGCATGAAGCGCCCACCGCTCCAGGTGCCGACGGCTGTGTGGGTCAGATCCGGCATTGCAGGGGGGCCACTATCGGCTCATTGCAGCAGGTCGCTACACGCCTGGATGGCCTGGAGATCGCTGGGATCGGCCTCCTCGAGGCACTGCGCGTAGCGCCCGAACTCGTCCTGGGCGCCCCCGCCCCCGCCCCCGCCGCCCTGAGGGATGACCCCGCCGCCGAGAGCGCCCAGGCCGCCGAGCTGCTCGGCGAGCTCGGCGATCGGGCGGGCGTCCGCCGGTGCCTCGACCTGCACGTCGCGGCCGACGTCGGCGAACTGGACCGAGAAGGAGATGCGGCCGCCCTCGATGCCGCCGATGTCGTCGCGGGAGCCCTCCGGCACATCCAGCTCGAGATTGGCCGACAGCCGGCGGATGACGTTGTCGTCCTTGCCCACGTAAACGTCGAGCACGGGGTCGGAGACGGCCTCGGCCACCTGGTCCTGCTGCTCGCCGGTGAGCTTGGGCGGCGGCGCCGCGCCGGTGACCGCGCCGCCCGCGCGGTCGATGAGGGTGTTCAGGTCGTCGAGCATGCGCGGCACGTCCACCTTGGCCTGGACGTGGGTCGTGGACACGCCGGCCACATCCGCGTCGCCCTCGTCCTGCGCATCGCTGAGCCACTCGGCCGGGTCGATGCCGAACTGGGCCAGGGACTGCTCCTCGCCGCGGTCGGTCTCGGACGCCAGGTCCTCGTTGAAACGCGACACGGTCTCCTCGCCCAGCTCATAGGCGGTGCCGCCGAAGGAGACGAACACGTTCTCGCTAGTGGAGAGCAGGTTGCCGGCGATGGTCTGGCCACCGCCCGAGAAGCTCACGTCCCAGTCGAAGGTTGGAAGGGACTCGTCACCGCCCGAGCGGTAGGGGCCGCTGACCTTGAGCCGGATGGGCTCGCCGAGCTCCTCGACGCCCTCGACGTTCACCTCGACGTCGGCCGTGACCACGGCGCTGCCGATCGGCTGGTCGAACGCCCGGTCGAGCAGCGCCTTCACGTCGGAATCGTCCCCGCCGCAGGAGGCGAGGCTCGCGGCCGCCGCGGCGGCGAGGATCGCTGCAACCGCCCGGCGCGTCACTGCAGCAAGAGCTCCGGGCCCAGGCCGAACTGGCGCAGCAGGTCCTCGAGCGGCCGGGCGTCGGCCGGCGGCTCGATTCGCTGCGGCTCACCGATGTCGGTGAACGTCACGTCGATCGCGGCCGCGCCGCCCTCGGCGCCGCCGAAGTCCCCGCGAGCCTCCTCCGGGACCTCGAACTCCAGCTCGAGCGCCACGCGACGGATGGTGCCGTCGACCTTCGACACGTACACGTCGACGGTGCTGTCCTCGGCGAAGCCCGCGAACAGCTCGAGCTCGTCGCCGGACAGCTCCGTGTCGCTCGTGCTCCCCGCGAACGCGTTCAGGTCAGCCAGCACCTTCGACGCATCCAGGGTGGAGACGACCTTCGTGACGGGCTCGCCCGAGACCTCCTCGTCACCCTCCACGCGGGGGTCTGCGAGCCAGCTCTCGATGTCGATGCCGAGCGACGCGAGGGTGAGCGAGCCGGCGTCGCGCCCGGTCTGCTCCTCGATGTCGCCGTTCAGCTCGTCGATGAGCTCCTCGCCCACCTCGTAGGCGCGACCGCCGACGCTGAGCCAGACGTTGTCCTCGGCGAAGGTCAGGCCGCCCGCGAGTCCCGGACCGAAGCCGCCGACGCTCACGTCGAGGTCGGCCGAGGTCTTGGTGAAGGGGCCGTTGAGCTGAATCTCGATGCCGTCGCCAAACGCCGGGATTCCGTCCACCTGAAGCTCGGCCGTGAGGCTCATCCTGCCGCTCTCGACTGGCGCGTCGAAGGCCTTCGCGAGCAGCTCGCCGGCGTCGGCCGAGGGCTGCTCGTCCTCGCTCCCGCAGGCCACGAGCAGCACGGCGGCGAGGATCGCTGGGAGGATGGCGAGGTTGCGCGGCATGGGCGAGGGAGGGTACCCGGAAGGAGTCCCGGGCCAGAGCGCGAACGCAACTTCCGCCGGTTCTGGCGGGTTTCTGGCGCGGATGCGGATGACAGCACACCTGGGCGCGGCCTGCGCCGCCTTTCTGGCCCTCGCGGCGCCCGCCGCGGCGAGCGAACTGCTCGTGGTCGACGGGGACCGCGTGCGAAAGGTGGAGGACCCCTACCTCCCCGCTCTGGACCTCCCGCCCGCGCCCGGGATGCCGAAGGCCGACCCGCGCGCCGGAACCGCGGCCGGGCCGAGCGTGCGCCGCGCCCTGCTCTCCCTCTACCGCGCCGAACGGATCACGCGTGATGAGTACGACGGCTACAAGGCGCTCTACCTGGAGGCGCGCAGCGTCCGGCGGCGCCTGTCGGGCGCGCGGCGCAACGAGCTGGCGCGGGTGATCGCCAACCTGGAGAACATCGCGGGCGACCGCCGCCTGACCGCAGGCCGGGTGAAGCCGCTCTTCCTCATCCTGCAGCGCAACACCGAGTGGTGGCGCGCCCGCGCGTTCCCGGCGAGCGGGGCGCGGGTGACCTTCGGCGAGGACCCGGTGATCTTCCAGTACTACCGCGGCGAAGGGCTGCAGATCCAGCCGCTGGCGAACTTCGGCAAGGCCAACGCGCTCTACAACGCGTGCGTCACGGAGAACCCGCGTCCGGACACGCGCTGCCGCGAGGGCGCGCTGCGTGAGCTGCTGGACCGCCTCGTGCAGCTGGCCTCGCGGCGCGGCGACTTCACCACCTGGGAGTACTACTTCCGCTTCGGCGGCGGCTCGCCACCATGGACGAGCGGGCTCTCCCAGGGCACCGCGATCCAGGCCCTGGCGCGTGGCGCGCAGCTGCTCGAGCAGCCGTCGTACGCCGCGGTGGCCGCCGACGCCCTGGGCGCGTTCGAGCGCCGTGCCCCCACCGGCGTCCGCCTGCCCGTGGACGAGGGCAACCACTACCTCATCTACTCGTTCGACCGGCGGCTGCTCGTGCTCAACGGGTTCCTCCAGTCGGTCATCGGGCTCCACGACTACTTCACGCTGACCGGCGACCCGCGCGCGCAGCCCCTGCTCGCGGCCGGCGAAGCCGCGGCGCGCGCCGCCGTGCCGCGCTACGACACTGGCGCGTGGTCGCTGTACGCGCTGCGCGGGCGCGAGTCGGACCTCGGCTACCACCGCCTCGTGCGCGACTTCCTGCAGGGGCTGTGCTCGCGGACGGCGGTCCCCGTCTACTGCACCACCGCCGACGGCTTCACGCGCTACCTGCTGGAGCACCCGAAGCTGGACATCCTGCGCCCCAGCCCGCGCCGCGTGCGGATCCGCAAGCCGGTGCGGCTGCGCTTCCGACTGTCGAAGGTCTCACGCGTGGAGATCCAGGTGACGCGCGGCGGCCGGATGGCGTTCCGGCGCCGGGTGATCAACCTCGGCCACGGCGTGCGCTCGTTCACCTGGGTCCCGCGGGCGCCGGGGCGCTACCGGATCCGCATCGAGGCCGCCGACCTGCGCAACCACCACACGGTGAAGACGCGGTCGATAACGGTGCGCCGGCGCTAGTAGGGGCGGCCGGCGGGCGCGAGCTCTCGTGAGGTTCGCCGGCAAGTGTGTTGATCTACCTCGATCATGTCGGGGCAGAATCACGCGGGAGCGGCGTCAGTAGCCGAAGCGGGACAGGCGCTCGCGCTCGGCCTGACGCTTGCGGTCGCGCTCCTCCTTGCGGCGCTTCTCGCGCTCGCGCTTGTCCTCGTCGCGGTCGGCGGCGATGCGGATGCCCGTGGTCAGCGCGCCGTCCTTGGCGTGCTCGGCGAGGTCGGCGCGGCTCGGGCGCTCGCCCTTGCGCGGGCGGTCCTCGCGGCCGCGGCCCGGGCGGTCCCCACCGGGACGGTCCTGCCGCCCGCCGGGACGGCCGCCCTGCCCGGACGGCCGGTCGCCGCGCCGGCCGCTGCCTCGGCGCCCGCGGCGCTCGTCCACCGGCTCGCCGATGGCGCCCTTGACCTCCCGGACCGGGGTGGCCGCGAGGCGGACCCATGCCGTGAAGACGGGATCGCCGGGCTTGTGGCCGACGGCGGCGTCGCAGCAGACGGCGGCCCACTTCTTGCGACCGCCCTTGTCGTCCGTCTTGGGCGCGAGCGCGGCGCGTACGGCCTCCGCGCCGCCCGCGCGGTCGATGGCGGCTGCGAGCCGGGCGGCCGAGACTGGGGGCGGCGGCGAGGCGGGCTTCGCGGCGGGCGGCTTCGGCGCGGGCTCGGGCTGGACGGGGGCGGCCTCTCCGGCGGGCTCGCCGGCGGGCTCGCCGGCGGCCGCAGCCTCCGCGACGGCCGCGGCGGGGGCGGGTTCCTCGGCGGTCGCGGCCTCCGCGGCGGGGGCGGGTTCCTCGGCGGTCCCGGCCTCCGCGGCGGGGGCGGGTTCCTCGGCGGTCCCGGCCTCCGCGACGGTCGCGGCCTCCGCGGCGGCCGGCTCGTCGGGGGCCTCGGCCTCCGCCTCCGCGGCGGCGAGCTCGGGCTTCGGCTCGGGCGCCGGCTCCGCGGGGGCTTCCGAGGGCTCGTCGGCGGCGGACTCGGGCTCGGCGCCCGGCTCCTCCTGCGGATCGGGACGGTCTGAGCGCCGCAGCTCGTTCAGGCGGGCGAAGAAGGCTGCCCGGTGGCGCTCGGCGGCGTTCTTGCGACGCCGGCGGCGCTGCGGGGGCTTTGTGGAGGGTGTCTGCCTGCCGCGCTTGCCGCGCGGCTTGGGGCCGGGCGCCGGAGCCTGCCCGGCGGCAGCCTTGGCCCGCTTGCCGGGCGCGGGTTCGGCGGGCGACTCCGCCGGCTTGTCGGGCGCGGGCTCGGCGGGCGACTCCGCCGGCTTGTCGGGCGCGGGCTCGGCCGGCTCGGTCGCCGGCTCTGCGGGCGCGAGCGGCGGCTCGCTGCCCTGCTCGGGCGCCTGCGTGTCGTGCTTCTCTTCGGCGATGCTGGCACGATAGCCGCCGTGGCACCGAGGACGATCCTCTACACCGGGAAGGGCGGCGTCGGCAAGACCAGCGTGGCGGCGGCCACCGCCCGCCGCTGCGCCGCAGCCGGCCTGCGCACGATCGTGCTCTCCACCGACCCCGCGCACAGCCTGTCGGACTCGCTGGAGGCACAGCTCGGGGGTGAGCCGACGCCGATCGGCGACAACCTCCACGGCCAGGAGGTGCAGGCCCAGGACGAGATGGAGCGCCACTGGGACGCCGTCTCCTCCTGGCTCGGCGAGCTGCTGGCCGACCGCGGCCTCGACCCCATCGCGGCCGAGGAGCTCACGGTGCCGCCCGGCATGGACGAGCTGTTCTCCCTCCTCCAGATCAAGCGCCACCACGAGTCGGGCGACTACGACGCGGTCATCGTGGACTGCGCGCCCACCGGCGAGACGCTCCGCCTGCTCTCGTTCCCCGACGTTGCCCGCTGGTGGCTCGAGAAGGTCTTCCCCTGGGAGCGCCGCATCGTCAACGCCGCGCGTCCGTTCGCCCGCTCCCTGCTGGACATCCCGCTGCCGAACGATGCCGTCTTCGAGGATGTCGAACGGCTCGTGCGCAACCTGGTGGCGATGAACGTGATCCTCCGCGAGCGCTCCACCACCTCGATCCGCCTGGTGATGAACCCGGACCGGATGGTGGTGAAGGAGGCCATGCGCACCTTCACCTACCTCAATCTCTACGGCTATCTCACCGACGCCGTGGTGGTGAACCGCGTGCTGCCGCCCGAGGCCGACGGCTACTTCGCCGCGTGGCGCCAGGTGCAGGCCGAGCACATGGAGCTGGTCCGCTCGGCGTTCGCGCCGGTGCCCATCCTCACCGCGCCGTGGCTCGACCGCGAGGTGGTGGGGCCGGAGATGCTCGACCGGCTGGGAGACGAGGTCTTCGCCGCGCACGAGCCGGCCGCCGTGCTGCACGAGGAGCTGTCGCAGGAGCTGACCGCCTCGAACGGGCGGGCCACGCTGCGGCTGCCGATCCCGTTCGTGGAGAAGGCGGACATCGAGCTGAAGAAGATCGGCCTCGAGGTGATCGTCCGGGCGGGCGGCCAGAAGCGGACTATCATCCTGCCCCCCGCGCTCGGGGCCTACGCGCCGGCGGGCGCGCGTTACGAAGACGGAGCGCTGGAGATCTCCTTTGAGCGAGCCACGGCAGACGACCCGGCCTGACGATCCCTTCGCGGGCGCCCAGAGCGACTGGGACGCTCCTCCGCCACCGCCGCCGCGTCCGGGCGCGATGGACCTCTCCGCGCTCTTCGTGCTCGTCGACGCGCTGCGCGGCGCGCTGCCGTCCGGGGTCCAGGGGCAGTTCACGTCGCTGCTGCGCGAGCTGCTCCTGACACTTCGCTCGCTGATCGACTGGTACCTGGAGCGCCTCGACCGCGGGCCGAAGGAGCCCGAGGTGGAGGAGATCCGGATCGACTAGAGGTCGATCGAGCGGATCGAGTGCTCGTCCGGGAGCTTGTCGAGCACCTGGTGGATGACGCGGACCACGTCGCTCTCGTCGTGCCCGAAGTCGTCGAGCAGCGAGTGGAGTGCCGTCCAGGTGATCTTCAGCTGCGCCGGGGTGAGCTCGAGCCGGTAGGCCGTCTCGTCCGCCCCGATGAGGTTCGTGGCCTCGTCCATGTGACAGACGATACAACGCGGCCGTGGCGATACGCTGTGGCCGATGGCGAAGACCTGGGTCCTCACCGGCTCACTCGACAACTTCCGGGCCACCCGCGAGCACGGCTTCCGCGTGATCGGCATGAAGCAGGGCCGCCGCGCGATGGCCGAGCAGGTGGAGCCGGGCGACCGGATCGTGTTCTACTTGACCGGCCTCCAGGCGTTCGCCGGCGCCGTGCGCGTGACGGGCGACATGTACGAGGACCGCACGAAGATCTGGCCCGGTAAGCCGAAGAGCCCGGACTCCTACCCGTGGCGCTTCGAGACCGAGCCCGAGCTCGTGCTGGAGGAGGACGACTTCGTGCCCGCGGTGGAGCTGGCAGCCGACCTCGAGCACGTGCGCAAGTGGCCCGCCGAGCACTGGCGCCTGGCCTTCCAGGGGCAGCTCCGGACGGTCTCCGACGCCGATGCGCGGCTGCTGGACGAGCAGCTCCGCGGCGCCGCGGCCGCGTCGCCCGCGGTGTGACCGGCGAGCCCGCCGAGCGCATCCGCACGCTCCTGCTCCGGAGCGACAACCAGCTCAAGGCGGGCAAGACCGAGCGCGCGCTGGCCGCGCTGGAGGACGCGCGCGAGGTGGCGGGTACCGAGGGCGTGGACGAGCGGCTGCGCGAGCTCGTGACGCGCCGCATCGAGTCGCTGGGACCGCTGTTGGAGGGTCATGCCGCCGACCAGGAGAGCTGAGTCGATCACCGAGACCTGGCGCCGCCTGAACCCCGAACAGCGGGTGGCCGGGATCTCCGCGATCCTGCTCATCGTCAGCACCTTCGGGCCGTTCTCCTTCGTCGAGGCCGGCATCGTGCTGATCGGGGTGGGCGTGCTCGCGCTGCTGAAGAAGCGGGCCGACGGCGCCCTCTTCCACCTCCCCTTCGGCGACGGCGCCGTTATCGCGGTCGCGGGCAGCTGGAGCGCCCTGCTGATCGTGATCAGGCTCTTCGACCGCCCACTCGGCCAGAACCTGCTCGCGCTCGTCTGCGCGGCGATCCTCGTGCTCGCCGGGCTGCGGGAGCGATCGCGGCGGCCGATGGACGACGTGGCCCATCCGCACCCTCCGGACACGCCGCCTCCGCGCCGCGAGCACGCGCACGACCCGGAAGCCACCGCCGAGACCGAGGCGCTGCCGGCCATGACCCCCGCCGGCGTCAGGAGGCGGAAGCGGCGCCGGCGCGGCCCGGGAGCCGCATGAGCAGGTAGCCGATGCCGGCCGCGGCGAACTGCATCGCGGCGGCCAGCAGCAGCGTCTGAGCAGCACCCAGCGCCACCACCACAGGACCGGCCACGGCCGCTCCGGCGGCGAACGCGCCCACCTTGAGGCTGACCGCAGTGGTGAACACCTGTCCGTGGAGCCGGCGGGGCACCCGCCGCTGACGGACGGCGAACTGGGCGGTGAGCGCCGGGCCGTCGGCCACCCCGGCGACCGCGATGAGGACGAGCAGCAGCGCCAATGTGCCGGCCAGCGGCCAGAGCAGCATGAGCGCCCCGAACACCGCGTAGCCCACCACGACCACCCGGTCGGGCGGGAAGATCGCCTGCAGGCGCACGAGGCCGAGCGCCCCCGCCATCGAGCCCACGGCGAAGGCGGCGAACATGTAGCCCGACGAGCTGCGCGGCGCGTCGAGCCCCTCGACCGCGAACAGCGGGAAGGCCACGGTGAGAAGCCCGAGGCCGGCGAGACCCAGGGCCCCCGCCACCGTGACGCCGCGCAGCTGAGGCACGGCCACGATCTGCCGCAGTCCCTCGGCCACGGTCTCGCCCAGCCCGCGGTCGCCCCTGGCCACCCCCGGGCGGTCGAGCGCCGGCACGACGAACAGCAGCGGCAGGACCGCCAGCGAGAGCACCGCCTCCACGACGAGCGGGGCCGCCGGGCCGAGCACCGCCGCGAGCGTGCCGGCCAGGGCGGGGCCGATCACGAGGGCGAGGTTGAAGCTCGTGGCCTCGAGTGCGTTGGCCGAGTCGAGCAGCTCGTCGGGCACGAGCGCCGGGATGAGGCTCGTGAAGCCGCCGAAGGACAGCGGGTAGGTGAACCCCGCAAAGAGCGCGATGAACGGGATCAGGATGTCGGGTGCGCTGCCGGTGGCGACCAGGATGCCGAGTAGGGTCGCCGTGATGGCGAGCTGGTCCACAACCATCAGCGCCCGGCGGCGGCCGGTGACGTCGAGCCACGCGCCGAGCAGCGGCCCGGTGACGAGCGACGGCAGCGTGATCGCGGCGACGGTGGCGCCCGCGAGCTCGGGCGAGCCCGTGCGGTCGAGCAGGAACAGCACCACCCCCACCGAGAACATCTCGTCCGCCAGCCGCGCCAGCGTGGCCGCCGAGAAGAACGCCCCGTAGCCGGGCTGGCGGCGGAGGCGCCCGAAGCCCGGGCTCCTCACGGGATCCGCGCCGCGCGCATGTCCACACGCTCGCCGCGGAACGGCACGCCCTCGGCCTCGAGCAGGCGGCGCTGGCGCTCGCCCTTGGCCAGCGAGCCGTCCGCCCGGACCACCCGGTGCCAGGGCAGGCCGGGCTCGTGGCACTCGAACAGAACGCGGCCGGCGTGACGGGGCGCGCCCGGGTCGAGGTCCGAGTAGGCGCGCACGAAGCCCTCGGGGATCGCGCGCACGCGCTCGAGGACCCGCTCGGTCCGGCTCGCACTCATCCGGCGTGCGAGAACCGAGTCATCCAAGGACGCAGGCTGAAGCCGTGCTCGGCACGGCGAAGGCCGAGGATGCCGGAGGACGACGGCTCGCAGCCGCCAGATCAGTCTTCAAAGAACGCGTAGCCGTACTCGCCGCGCTTGAGCGCGAGCTTCGCGATCGCGACCATGCGCTCGTCGTCGTTGGTCTCGACCTGGTCCAGCGTGGCGTCCACCCGGTGGGCGGCGCGGGTGCAGAAGGTCTCGGCGATGTAGCGCTCCTGCCCCGACGGCTCCACGCCGTGCTCGTCGAAGATCGCGGACACGCGCGACAGCGTGGCCACCTGGCCGTAGATGTCGGCGGCGGCGTCGGCGATCCGCTTCTGCTGGAACTGCCGCTCCACCACGCCCTTGCCGTGCTTGCGCAGCAGCCCCTCGCTGACGTCACGCAGGCGCTTGACCTGCTCGCCGACCGGCGACGCGAGGTCCTGGAGCGCCTCGTGCGCCAGCGAGACGCGGTCCGGGCGCACCTCGCGCTTCACGCGCCCCACCACGTAGTCGGCCACCACGCCGATCGTGGCGATCGGGTCGGTGAGGTCGATCTCCCCCAGTTCCTTCAGCTCCTCCCCGAGCGGCTTGAAGCCCGAGAGCGCGATGAAGGCGCGCATCACGTCGTTGGCGCCCTCGAAGATCGGGAAGATCCGGATGTCGCGGATCATCTTCTCCCACGGCTTGTCGCGCATGTAGCCGGCGCCGCCGTGGAGCTGCAGGGCGCGGTTGGCCGCGTACCAGAGGAACTCGGTGCCCGAGACCTTCACGATGGCCGACTCGATCGAGTAGTCCGGCACGCCGCGATCCACCAGCCCGGTGGTCAGGTACGACATGGACTCGAGCCCGAACAGGTACGAGACCATCCAGCCGATCTTCTCCTGCACCAGCTCGAAATCCGCCAGCGGCATGCCGAACTGGCGGCGCTCCTTCACGTGGTCGATCGTGCGGTCGAGGATCTGCTTGGTGGCGCCCACCGAGCCGGTGCCCAGGCTCATCCGCCCGTTGTTGAGGATCTGCATCGCGAGCTTGAAGCCGTTGCCGGCCTCGCCGAGCACGTTCTCCGCGGGCACGCGGATGTCGTGGTACTCGAGCCGGCGCAGGTCGTTGCCGCGCAGGCCCATCGTGTCGAAGCGGTGACCCACCTCGAAGCCCTCCATCCCTGGCTCGAGGATGAGAGCGATGTGGCCGCCTTCGTCGATGGCGGCGAAGGTGACGATGACGCCCGCCTTCGAGCCGTTGCCGATGTAGTGCTTCACGCCGTTGAGCCGCCAGGAGCCGTCGGCCTGGCGCACGGCGCGCGTGTCCATGCCGTGCACGTCGGAGCCCGCGTTGGGCTCGGTGAGGGCGAAGGCGGCGAGCTTGCGGCCGGTGGCCAGGTCGGGCAGGAAACGGGCCTTCTGCTCGTCCGTGCCGTACATGGAGATGCCCTTCATCCCGATCGACTGGTGCACGCCCATGACCACGGCGAGCGTGGCGTCGATCTGGCCGAAGACCTCCGACACGCGGCAGTAGCCGGTCTGCGAGAGACCCTGGCCGCCGTACTCCTCGGCCACGTAGAGGCCCATCAGGCCGCGCTCGCCGAGGCCGGCGATCACGTCGTCGCCGATCCAGCCCTCCTCCTCGATCCTGCGCTGGTCGTACGACTCCGCGGCGAACTCACGCAGGGAGCGGATCAGGCCGACGGTCTTGAGCTGGTCCTCGTCCTCCGGCTTGGGGTAGGGAAAGACGAGGTCCTCGTGGATCTCCCCGAGGAAGAGCGACTTCGCGAACGAGGAGACCCCCGTGGCGGTGGCCATCAGACCGCCTCCGCCGCGGGCTCCCTCCCGACCGACTCCACCGGGCGCGGCCCCGGCCCCATGTACTTCGCGGTGGGCCGGATGAGGCGGGCCTCGCGCTTCTGCTCCATGATGTGCGCCGACCATCCGCCCACCCTCGCGCAGGTGAACATCGGCGTGAACAGCTCCGGCGGCACCTCCGCGAAGTCGAGCACCACGGCCGACCAGAACTCCACGTTGGTGGCCAGCACGCGGTCCGGCTTGCGGGCCTTGAGCTCCGCGAGCGCGGCCTGCTCGAGCGCCTCGGCCGCCTCGAGCCGGGGCGCGCCGACCTCGCGGGCGGTGCGGCGCAGAACCCGTGCGCGCGGGTCCTCGGCGCGGTAGACGCGATGGCCGAAGCCCATCAGCCGCTCGCCGCGGTCCAGCGCATCCTTCACCCAGCGCTCGGCGTCGCCCGTCTCGGCCACCCCGTCGAGCATCTGGAGCACGCGCGAGGGCGCGCCGCCGTGCAGCGGGCCCGAGAGGGCGCCCACCGCCGCGGACAGGCACGCCGCGCAGTCCGCGCCGGTGGAGGCCACCACCCGCGCAGTGAAGGTGGAGGCGTTCATGCCGTGCTCGGCCGCGGATACCCAGTACGCGTCGATGGCCTTGACGTGGTTTGGATCCGCCTCGCCGCGCCAGCGGATGAGGAAGCGCTCGGGGATCGAGGTGGCCTTGTCGACCTCGGCCTGGGGAATCGGCGGCTCGCCGGTTCCGCGGGCCGACTGCGCGACGAAGGAGAGCGCCATCACCGACGCGCGGGCGAGATCGGCGCGGGCCTGCTCGTCGGAGATGTCGATGAGCTGGCCGAAGCCCCACTCGGGCGCGAGCATGGCGAGTGCGGCCTGGACGTCCACGCGCGGGTCGCTGGAGCGGATGGCGAGCGGGTGCGGCTCGGCGGGCGGAAGCCCGGGCTCGTAATGGCCGTCCACCAGCAGGCCCCAGACGTGCTCGAAGGGCACGTTGCCGACGAGGTCCTCGATGTCCACCCCGCGATAGCGGAGCGCTCCGCCGGCCTTGTCGGGCTCGGCGATCTCGGTGGCGAAGGCGACGACACCCTCAAGGCCCGACTGCACCTCGCTCATTCGCGCTCCTCCTTTTCGTCTTGGCGGCGTGCGGAAGGCGCAGGATAGTGAAGCCCGGCTCCACACACGTGAGCCGCATGCTGGCCAAGCTGGACCTGCGCGACCGCGTGCAGGCGGTGGTCTTGGCGTACGAGAGCGGGCTCGTCCAGCCGGGCGGCGGTTAGGCCGGCGCCCGCGCCGTGACGATCCAAGTGGAGACGTTCGTGCTGACGCCGTCGCCGTCCACCAGGTCGCCGAAGGCCTCGCGCACCGCGGCGACTATCCGCGGCCGCTGACGATCGGCGTCCTCGCCCGCCAGCCGGATGGCCTCGCCGGCGGGACCGATGGCGAGTGCGAGGTCCACCGCCTGGTCCATACTGCCCAGCGACCAGCGGCGATCGCAGCGTGTGAGCGAGACGTGCTCGAACCCGGCGGTGAGCGTGACCGCCGTCGTCGTGTCGGCGTTCGCCATCGAGAACGGCCCGGGGCCGCAGGTGAGCTCGTCTGAGTCCTCGTCCTCGGTGACCATGCCCTTGACCACCGACTCCGCCCGCGGAACCCAGTGGTTGTCCTCCTTGCGCCGCCACACGACCATGCACAGGCAACCGCCCGGAGCGAGCGCCTCGCGGATGTTGCGAAGTGCGGCGACGGGGCTCGCGAAGAACATCGTGCCGAACCGCGAGTACACGGCGTCGTAGGGCCCTCCGAGGTCGCCGGCCTGAACGTCGGCGACCGCGAACGAGGCGTTGGCGACGCCGGCCTGCTCGGCCTCCGCGCGGGCCGTCTCGATGAAGCGCGCCGACGAGTCAACGCCCACCGCCTCGCCGCCCGCTCCCACGAGCTCGGCCAGCCGCTGCGTGCTGTCGCCGAAGCCGCAGCCGACATCGAGGACGCGTGAGCCGGGCTCCGGCGGGCAGACGCGGTAGGACTCCTCGCCGAACGGGGCGAGTCCGTCCATCATGAGGTCGCGGTACCGCACGAAGCGATCGAACAGCACGCCGTCCCAGGCGTCGACGGCCTCCTGGTTGGCCGATGCGACCTGCGAGTCCACTGAGACAACCCTAACGTCGCACGCGCAGCCTGGCCACCATCCCGTAGCGGTCGTGGCGGCCCTTGGTGCACAGCAGCCGGTTGGTGGTGTTCGTCGAGAGCCACGCCGGGCCCCAGTCCCAGCCGGCCACCGACGGCGGCTCGAACAGCATCTGACCCATCTCGTTCATCTGCCCACGAGGAAGCCGGCGTGGCGCGGATGGCCCGTGCAGGAGGTTGAGCGTGTCGCGCCAGTCGAAGCGGCCGCGGCGGCGGAAGATGCGCTTGGTGCCGCGATCGTGCGCGCGCCGGTGCGAGAGAGAGGAACAGCCGGACGTGCGCCTCGGTCCATGTGCTGCTGTTCGCGGCCAACCCGCGTCCGGATTCGGCCCCGGCCGGCCCGCGCTTGAGCGCAGCCGGTCAGGCTCGACGGATGAGCGTCACGCCGTCGCGCACGCTGAGCATCACGTTCACCACACGCTCGTCGGCGTGCACGTGGTCGTTGAACGCCCGCACGGCCTGCGTGGTGTCCTCGTCGTTGGAGGGATCCGCCACGCGGCCGCTCCAGAGCACGTTGTCCACCGCGATCAGCCCGCGCTCCGCGAGGAGCGGCAGGCTTGCCTCGCAGTAGTCGCGGTAGCCCTCCTTGTCGGCGTCGATGAACACCAGGTCGAAGGGGCCCTGGAGCTCCGCGACGCTCTCCAGTGCCGGGCCCACCCGCACGTCGATCCGCCCCGACTCGCCCGCGGCGTCGATGTGGCGGCGCGCGAAGGCTGCTCGCTCCTCGTCGATCTCGAGGGTGATCACCTGCCCATCTGGCGGCAGGGCGGCGACCATCGACAGGGCGGAGTAGCCGGAGTACGTGCCGAACTCGAGCACACGCCGGGCCCCGGTGGCGAACACGAGGAACTCGAGGAAGCGCCCCTCGATCGCGCCCGTGAGCATCTGGGGGCTGCTGAGCTGGGCGCGGGTCTCCTCGGCGAGCCGCGCGAGGTGGGCGGCGGGCGCGCTGGTGTGCTCCTCCGCGTAGCGCTCGACGTCATCCGGCACGATGTAGGCCATGGGCGCCGCACACTATCCCGTGCGGATGGCCGGTCCGGCCGACGCCGGCACCGTGGCCGCGCTGCTGTGCGGTTTTCGCGACTGGTGGGGCTACGACGAGCCCTCCGATGCCGCGATGCTCGCGGGCGTGGAGCGCCTGATGGAGGACGGAGCCGCCGAGTATCTCCTTGGCGGCGACCCGCCCGCGGGCGTGGCCCAGCTTCGCTACCGCTTCGGGGTCTGGCTGGGAGCGGAGGACTGCTGGCTCGAGGATCTCTACGTGCGCGAGGACGCCCGCGGCTCCGGGCTGGGCGCCGCTCTCGTGGAGGCCGCCGTAGAGCGTGCCGCGACACGCGGCTGCAGGCGCATCGAGCTCGACGTGGCGGCGGGGAACGCGCCGGCGCGGGCGCTGTACGAGCGGCTGGGCTTCGAGTCGCCGGGCGGGGAGACGCTTTTGATGCGGCGCAGGCTGCGGTAGCGTTGGCGCATGGCCCGGTTCCTCGTGGAGCGCGACTTCGGGCAGATCAGCGACCAGGAGATGGAAGCCTTGGCGCTGCGCTCGGATGACCTGATCGCAGAGCGCTTCCCGGAGATCGTCTGGGAGCACAGCCACGTCTGCGGCGGCGACGACGGCTCCATCCTCACGTACTGCGTCTACGAAGCCCCGGACATCAAGGCCGTGCACGAGCACGCCGAGGCGCTGGGCGACCACCAGATCACGAAGGTCTACGAGATCGCCGGCGACATCACGCCGAACGATCTCGTGCACTGACCGGCGCGTCGGCCAGCCGGGAGTGGGAGAGGGCCTGGAAGGCCACCGCCCGCTTCATCGTGAGCGGGCGGCGTCGAGGATCGCCGTCGTCGAGCAGGCGGAGTGCCTGCCCGTAGTGCAGCACGGCCTGCTCATGGGCCAGCTGGGCGGTGGCGGCCTCGGCGGCGCGGGCGGCATAGTCCACCGCCCTCTCGAGCAGCCCCGGCTCGCGCGCCTCGGCGCAGTGGTGCGCCAGCTCACCGAGTGGGGGCCGGGAACCTCTCTCATGCAACGCCTCGAGCGCAGCGGCCGCTCGCCCGTGCAACAGGGCGCGGCGGGCGTCCGAGAGCTGTCCGTAGATGGCCTCCCGGATGAGCGCGTGCGCCAGCGCAAGGCGTCCACCGGCCTCCTCCAGCAGGCCCGCCGAGATGGCCTGGTCCACGGCCTCGACGAGCCCTTGGCGGTCCACCTGCGCCACTCGCTCCGCGAGCGCCGGCTCCACGGGGCGCCCGATCACCGCGATCGCGTGAAGCAGGGCCACGCACGGCGTGGAAAGGCGCGCCAGGCGCGCCCGCAACACGTCCCTCACCCCCTCCGGCAGCGCCGGATGGCCCGATTCGGCGATGGTGCGCAGCAGCTCGGTCAGGAAGAACGGGCTGCCGCCCGTGTCCGCGTGCAGCCTGGCGGCGAGAGCCGGGTCCGCGCCCATTGCGGCGGCGAGCGCCTCCACGTCGGTGAGCCCCAGCCCGCCCAGCTCCACGCGCTCGAACGGGACGTCGCGGCGCAAGTCGGCGAAGAGCTGGTGAAGCGGATGGGCGGCCGCCAGCTCGGTGTCGCGGTAGGACGCGATCACGAGCAGCCGGCCCGGGGGCGCCCGCACGATCACGTGGCGCAGCAGCGCGAGCGACGGCCCATCGGCCCACTGGAGGTCGTCCAAGAGGACCACCACCGGCAGAGAGCGCGACATGCCGGCAAGCCGCGCGGCCACCGCCTCGAACAGCGCGTGACGGGAGGTTGCCTCCGCCGCGGCCTCGGCCACCCACGGCCCAAGCGCCTCGAGGAACGGCTGGTACGCGGCGAGCGGCTCCTTGTCGCAGCGCCCCTGGAGGATCCGTGCCCCGCCGGCGTGGGCTTCGCGGGCCAGCTCCGCGGCGAGCCGCGTCTTGCCTATTCCCGGCTCACCCGTGATCGCCACGAGCTCCGCGCCTTTCCCGGCGAGCGCCCGCTCGAGGGCGGCGCGCAGCGGGGCCAGCTCCGCCTCGCGCCCCACGAAGGGGCCGGCCAGGGCGCTCGCGGGCACCAGCGCAACGTAGGCGGTCCCCGGCGTCGCGCCGGCGCGCAGCTCCTCCACCAGGGAGCGGGTGGCCGCGGACGGAGCGATCCCGAGCTCGTCGCGTAACCGCTCCCCCAGCCGCTCGTAGGCTGCCAGCGCGCCGGGGAGGTCGCCGGCCTTGGCCAGCCGCCGCACCAGCTCCCGCCAGGCCTCCTCTCCGAGCGGGTCCAGCCCCGCGCGGCGGCGCGACCAGTCCACCGCGCCGGACGCATCGCCACCCTCCTCGGCGTCCGCCGCGAGGCGTTCGCACAGCTCTCCCACGCGCTCACGATGCGCGTCCCGCTCCTCGTGCATCCATTCGTCCTCGGCTCCCTCCAGAAGCTCACCGCGGCAGAGCGCCAGGGCCCGCTCGGCGTCGCCGGCCGTGGCGAGCTGCGCGAACTCCCGGGCGTCCACCCACACGTCATCGGCCAGCCCCACGCGCTCCCTCGTGGCGGCGAAGGGCTCCTCTCCGAGGTCGCGGCGCAGCGCCCAGAGAGCGTTTCGCAGGCTCGCGCGAGCGCTCTCGTCCAGCACGTCGGGCCAGAAGCGGGACGCGACCTCCGAGCGCGGGTGGGCGCCCGGATGCAACGCCAGCCATCCCAGCAGCGACCGCGACCGCCAAGCGGCCGGCGGTTCCACAGCCTGCCCGTCCACCTCGACCACTAGCCGGCCGAGGACCCTGATCCGGAGCATCCAGTCCAAACTAACGCAGCTTTGACGTGTGGTGTGACGGTCGCTGTGACGGGCCCCACGGAGGATGGCGACAACCGAATCGTCGAAGGGAAGGAACACCATGGAGCTGTACGCGATTCTCCGCCGCAACGGCTGGCGGACACCGGGAGACCTGCAGACGGCGGCCAAGCGCTCGGCCGCCGAGGGCGACCGCATGAGCGACGAGATCCGCTGGATCCGCAGCTACGCGCTGGGGGAGTCCGACGGCACCGTGGGCACGATATGCATCTACCAGGCGGCCAACCCGGAGGCCATCCGCCGTCACGCCCAGAACGCGGACCTGCCGGTGGACGAGATCGTGCCGGTGGCGGACACGGTCATCGTGCGCGAGGACCCCGTGCCGGCCTGACCTCGGTCGCCGAGCGGCCGGGCCGCCTGAGGCGGCCCGGCCGGGAGGCCCGGCGCGGTCAATCCTCCGCGCCCTCCTGGCCGCCGCAGTTCTGGAAGCCGTACTCGCCGGCGAGGCGGTTGGCGTCCTCGAACGCCGCGTCGCCGCCCGTCGCGAAGTCCTCCGGATCCCCGTCCTGCAGCGTCTGGATGCCCTCGTCGGCGGCGTCGTAGATCGCGGTGACCTCGTCCTCGTCGCCCCCGGGCGCGGGCAGCTCCCTCAGCCTGTCGATCTGGCGCTGGAGGCTTGGCAGGACCGTCTCCTGGCCGAACTCGCCGATCTCCTCGACGGAGGGCTGCTCGCCCTGCTCCAGGTCCGAGAAGGTCTCTTCCGCGGCCTGCTCGATCTCCCGATCGCCCTCGGCGCAGATGGCGTCCCCCTGCTCGATGTACTCCGCCTTGCTCAGCGCCTGCTCGCCGCCGTCCCCGTCGTCGTCGTCGCCGCCGCAGGCCGCGAGCAGGGACGCCGCGGCGAGCGCCGCGACCAGCAGTGTGATCGTTCGATTTCTCATCCGCCGGACCCTAATCAGTTCGTGATCGCCAGTCCGAGCGGCAGCAGCACCGTGCCGCTGAAGATCATCACGACGCCGGCGATGATCACGGTCTTCGACTTGATGATGTGGCCGAACGTCCCCACCAGGAAGCCGAAGACCACCAGTGCGAGGAAGAACGTCGGCGACACCCGGAACTCCCCGCTCTGCTCGGGGCCCCGGCTCGGGTCGAGGAACTGTGCCAGCAGGCTCGTGAGCACGCGCGAAGTATCGTTCACCGGGTGACGGACGAGCTGCACAGCCTCGACGCCACCCGCGACGCGCTCCGGGATGCGGGCTATCTCGCGGGCGAGTCCACCGCCCTCGTCTCCTTCCTCGCCGGCAAGCTCGGCAAGCCCGTTCTGGTGGAGGGGCCGGCCGGCGTGGGAAAGACCGAGCTGGCCAAGGCGCTGTCGCGCGCCACCGAGCGCAAGCTGATCCGGCTCCAGTGCTACGAGGGCCTCGACGAGTCCAAGGCCCTGTACGAGTGGAACTACCGCAAGCAGCTGCTGCGCATCCAGACTGAGGCCGGCGACGCGGGCTGGCAGGACGTGCAGGAGGACATCTTCGGCGAGGAGTTCCTGCTCACCCGGCCGCTGCTCCAGGCCATCTCGGAGGAGCGGCCGGTGGTGCTCCTCATCGACGAGATCGACAAGACCGACCAGGAGTTCGAGGCCATGCTGCTCGAGGTCCTCTCCGAGTTCCAGATCTCGATTCCCGAGATGGGCGTGGTGGAGGCGCGCACCCGCCCGCTCGTGCTCCTGACCTCGAACAACTCGCGCGAGCTCACCGAGGCGCTCAAGCGGCGCTGCCTCTACCTGTGGCTCGACTACCCCGACGTGGAGCGCGAGCTGGAGATCGTCCGTCTCCACTCTCCCGAGATCTCCGAGTCGATGGCCCGGCGGCTGGTGGAGGTCGTCCACATGGTGCGTGCGCTGGACCTCAAGAAGCCGCCCTCGATCGCGGAGTCGATCGACTGGGCGCGGGCGCTGCTGCTGCTCGGCGCCGACGACATCGACCGTTCGGTGTTCGAGCGCACCCTCAGCATCATCGTCAAGCACCGCACGGACCTCGACGTCGTGGCCGAGCGGGTGGGCGTGAAGCTCGACGGTGGGCTCCTCGGCAAGCAGACGGGGTAGCGGGATGGCCGGTAAGGGCCTCTACGGCGGCCTGCCGGAAGCCGGACCGCCCGGCTTCGCCCCGCGGCTGCTCGAGTTCGCCGACGAGCTGCGCCGCGAGGGCATGGCGGTGGGCACCTCCGAGCTGCTGGACGCCTTCAGCGCGCTGGAGGAGGTGAGCTGGGAGAACCGGGAGGACTTCCGCGAGGCGCTCGCGGCCACGCTGGCGAAGTCGCAGGAGGACCGCCGGGTGTTCGAGCTGATCTTCGACCGCTTCTTCTTCCGCGCCGTCGAGCGGGAGGCCGTCGAGAAGGGCCTCCGCGAGCAGCGCTACGAGGGCGGCGAGCGGCTCGACCTGGAGGAGCTGCGCGCACGCATCCGCGACGCCATCCGCCAGGGCTCCGACGGGGAGATGCGCGACCTGGCTCGCCTGGCCATCGCGGCCTTCGGGCGCCAGGGCGAGGGCTCCGGGGTGATCGGCGTGGACGTGCAGCGCATCCGGCGCACGCTCGGGCTCAAGGGCGAGCAGGTGACCGACCCCGCCGAGCTGGTGGACCCGGATTCGGTGCCGCGCGAGCGCCTGCGCGAGTTCGAGCGCCACCTGCGGCGGGAGCTCGAGCGGGCCACGATCGAGCGCACGGAGTCGCTTCCGCCGGCCAAGCCGCTGCGCGAGTACGACCGCGCCCTGCCCAGCGGGCCGCTGCAGGACCTCGCCGCGGTGCACCGCGTGGTGGCGCAGATGAAGCGGCGCCTGGCCACGCTCTCGCACGAGAAGCGCGGCCGGCGCAAGGGGCAGATCGTGGATGTGCGCCGCACCATGCGGGCCTCGCTGGAGACCGGCGGCGTGCCGCTGCGGCTGCGCTACCGGCCCAAGCGGCCCAAGCGGCCCGAGATCTACGTGCTCTGCGACGTGTCCACGTCCGTCACGAGCGCGTCGGTGTTCTTCCTCTCCGTGCTCCACGCGCTGCACGACGCCTTCCGCAGGCAGCGCTCGTTCGTGTTCGTGGAGCGGATCTCGGAGGTCACCGACGTCTTCGAGCGCGAGCGCTCGTTCGCAGCGGTGTCGCACGCGATCGCCACCGATGCCGGCGTGGCGGACGTGTCCGGCTACACCGACTACGGCCGCGTGTGGCTGGAGTTCCTCGACCAGGTCATCGACGAGCTCGACCCCCGCTCCACCGTGATCGTGCTGGGCGACGCGCGCACCAACGGCCGCGAGCCGCACGCCCGGGCGTTCGGGGCGGTGGCCGAGCGAGCCGGGCGCATGTTCTGGCTCAACCCCGAGCCCAAGCTCTACTGGAACTACGGCGACTCGGTGATGTCGGCCTACGAGCCCTGGTGCGACGGCGTGTTCGAGTGCTGGACCACCAAGCAGCTGGAGACGTTCGTGAACGCGCTGGCGGGGCAGCCGGCCCAGGCTGCGCGCTAGACGCCGAGGTCCACGTCGGGCGGGCCGTCCGGGCGCTCAGCGCTGCAGGTCGCCCAGGCCGCCGCCGGCGCCCATGCCGGGCGAGGACCAGCCGAACTTCGTGACGTCGGCGGCGGGGGCCAGCGCGCCGGGGCGGGTGCCGCGGCGCACGAACAGGGTGGGCGCGGGGGCGGCGCGGGCGATCTCGGAGCGGGTGGCGCCCAGGCCCTCCTTCTGCCAGCGCTCGGAGAGGCCGATCACGAGCAGCCCCGCACCAGTTGCGGCCTCGACGACTCCCTCGCGGCCCGGATCGGCCACCACCGGCTCGGCGGCGATGCCGGCATAGGACTGCACGAGGATGCCGGCGTCGCCGAGACGCCGCTCCACCGCGGGCCGGTCCTCGGTGGAGCCGGCCGCGCCGAGCAGGCGCAGGGGCGCGCCCGTGGCTGACGCCATCCACGCGCCGAGCTCGAGCGCCGCCCAGTCGTGCTCCGCCCCGCCGAACGGGACGACGACCGCGGCGTCCGGGCCGGGCGCCACCGGGGCGCCCTCTTTGGCCACGAGCACGGCGACGTCGGAGGGCGCCTGGTGGAGCACCACGCCGATCTCGCCGCGCGGCACTCCCTCGCCCAGCAGCGGGCGGCGGCCGTCTGCGAGCACGAGGTCGACCTCCTCCTCCTTGGCCAGGCGGGCGAGGTCCACGCCGGCGTCGGCCGAGGTCGTGGCCACGGCGCGGGCGGCCACGCCGGCCTCCGCCAGCGCCCGCTGGGCGGCGTGCACCTCGTCCGAGGCGTCGCGCAGCAGCCGGCTCTCGGTCTGCAGCCCGCCGCGGATGGCCGCGGACCGTGGCGGCTGGACGAGCCTGGCGAGGATGAGCTCGCGCGGTGGCTCGGAGCGCGCCAGCGGTTGGGCCAGCGACATCAGCTGTGCCAGCCCGGAGTCCGCCTGGGGGGCCACGAGGATCGCCCGCTCGGGCACCTGCAACGTCGGGAACTCCAGGCTCGTGCGCGCCCGCGCCTCCTCGAGCTCCTCCTCCACCGGCGCGCCGAGCTCGTTCTTGGGGTCGAGCAGCTTGAGCAGCGGCCCGGTCATGAAGGTGGTGACCAGCGCCATGATCACCAAGGCGGCGAACAGCGCCTCCGAGATCACGCCCTTCTCGAGCGCGATGTTGAGCACGATCAGCTCCGTGAGCCCGCGCGTGTTCATGAGCGATCCGATCACCATCGAGTCACGCCATTTGAAGCCCGTGAAGCGGGCGAACAGCGTGGCGCCCACCAGCTTGCCGGTGAGCGCGAGAGCGATGAGCGCGACGGTGAGCAGCACGAGCTCGGGACGGTCGAGCAGGAAGAGGTCGGTGCGCAGGCCCGTGGCGGCGAAGAACAGCGGCAGCAGCAGCGTGACCACGAAGTCCTCGACGCGATGGGTCACGTCCTCGGTGAGCCCTGCGTGCCGGGGCATGATCGCGCCCATCACGAAGGCGCCCAGGATGAGGGCGATGCCGATGATCTCCGTGATGTAGGCGGCCACGAGCACGCCGGCGAAGATCGCCACGATCCAGCCGCCCGGCACCCGCCCCGCCTCGTCGAAGGCATCGGAGGCGCGCCCCAGCAGGGGCCGGATGAGCAGGAACATGACCAGCCCGAAGGCCACCGCGAGGCCGATCGTCTGGAGGACCTCGCTGCCCGAGCCGCCCACGGCGACGGCGGTGGCCAGCGCGATGAGGAACCAGGCGGTGACATCGTCCATGGCCGCGCACGCGATGGCCACCGCGCCGAGCGGCCGCTTGAGCATTCGGCGCTCGACCAGGATGCGGGCCAGCACCGGGAACGCCGTGATCGACATCGTGACGCCCATGAACAGGGCGAACCCGAGGAACGAGCTGTCGGGTCCGACGAGCGCGTACAGCGGCACCGCCGCGCTGATCCCGAGCAGCATCGCAAAGGTGACGCTGCCGTTGGAGATCATCGCCGCCTGCGTGACCCGGCCGCGCAGCTGGCTGGCGTCGATCTCCATGCCGACGAGGAACATGTAGAAGACCAGTCCGAGGTTGGCCGCCACGGCTATGTACGGGATGACGTCGGTGGGGAAGATCGCCGCCTGGGCGTCCGGCAGGACCTTGCCGAACAGCGTGGGCCCGAGCAGGATGCCCGCGGTGACCTCGCCCATGACCCGCGGCTGGCCGACCTTGACGGCCACCACGCCCAGGAACCGCGCCGCGAGCATCACGACGACGACCGCGATGAAGAAGGCCGCGAGCAGATGGCCGAACTCGCGCCCCTTCTCGGCGGTGACGCGCTCGACGGAGGGCGCGGTGCCCTCGCCGGAGCTGAACGGGTCCCCCGCGGCGGGCTCGAGCACGAGGTTGATGTGGCGGTCCACGGCCTCGCCCGACACCTCGGCGCGCCCGCCGGTGGGGCACGCCACCTCGCCGGCCACGCGACCGTCCTCGTAGGCCACCTCGCCCACGGCCTCCTCCCGGCGGATGACTTCGTAGGCGGGCCCGTCGCCCTCGATCTCGAAGCCGCCGCCGAGGCAATCCGAGCGCGGCTCGAGGTGATACTCGCCCGCGATGCCGTCGGGGGCGCGGGCGCGCCGGGAGCCCGGCTCCGGGGCGTCGCGCTTGGCCTCGGCCGTGAACTCCTGCCCGCCGACGGTACCGGTGAGCGTGCCGTCCTGCGGGCGCGCCGTGAGCTCGGCCTTGCCGCCCTCGAGGCAGTCGACGTCGCCCTTGACCTCCCCGTCCTTGAAGCGCAGCTTGCCGCTGAGGGTGCCCTCGGGGTTCTCGATCGTGATGAACTGGCCCGACTGGCTGACGTCGAAGCGCGGGCCGAGACAGGCGCTCTCGCCGCCCGTCACGTCGTAGCCACCCGCGATGTCGGGCTGCGGCTCCTGGTCCTGGCCCAGCGAGACCATCACCGACACCACCGCGACCGCGGCCACGACCAGGACGACATAGAAGGCGGGAAGGCGGGTGCGGAGGCTCTTCCCGCGCGGGGCCGGATCCGTCATCGGACGCCAGACTAACCCAGCTTCGGCTCGATAGAGTTGCAAGCAGCTAAACGAACAGGGGTGCTCGCGGAGGCGGGCTGAGATAGCGTCACGGGAAGTTCACCCACCGGCGCTGACCCTTTGAACCTGTGGGGTAATGCCTGCGGAGGGAGTGGGTTGGAGACGAGGCTCGAGGCTCCCGCGAAGGAGCCTCTTTCCATTTCGGGACCTGCCGTCGAGCTGAGCGGCGTGCGCCGCGCCTTCAAGTCGCGGCGCGACGAGGTGCTCGCCCTCGACGGGCTCGACCTGCGCGCGGGCGCGGGCGAGGTGCTCGGCGTGGTGGGGCCATCCGGGTGCGGCAAGTCCACCCTGCTCGAGCTCGTGGCCGGCCTGCAGCAGCCCGACGCGGGCGCTGTGCGCGTGGAGGGCGCCCCCGACCGCCGCGCCGCCTGCGCCTACATGCCCCAGCGCGACCTGCTGCTCCCCTGGCGCGACGCGCTGGGCAACGCGGCACTCGCGCTGGAGTGCGCGGGCGTGGCGCGCACCGAGGCCCGCCGCCGGGCCGCGCCGCTGTTCGAGCGCTTCGGCCTCGCCGAGTTCGAGCGCTCGCGCCCCGCGGAGCTGTCGGGCGGCATGCGCCAGCGGGTGGCGTTCCTGCGCACGCTGCTCGCGGGCCGCCCGGTGCTGCTGCTGGACGAGCCTTTCGCCTCGCTCGACTCCATCACCCGCCACGGGCTCCAGGAGTGGCTGGCCCAGGCGCTGGCCGGGGAGCCGCGCACCGTGTTGCTCGTGACGCACGACGTCGAGGAGGCGCTCTACCTGGCCGACCGCGTGGCCGTGCTGTCGGGCCGCCCCGGGCGGGTGGTGGCCGAGCTCGACGTGCCCTTCGCCCGGCCGCGGCCGCGGCGGGCCACCGTGACCGACCCCGCCTTCACGCGGCTGGAGGAGCGGGCGCTGGAGGCGCTCGAGGGATGAGGCGCTACGGACCTCCCGCATTGCTGCTGGTGCTCGCCGTGGCGGCGTGGCAGGGAGTGGCCTCGCTCGATTCGGTGGACGACCTCACGCTGGCGTCGCCCGTGGAGACCTGGCAGGCGCTGCGCGACGACTTCTCGCTGCTGATGGACAACGCCTGGGTGACCCTGACCGAGGTGCTGCTGGGCCTGGCCATCGCCCTGGTCGCCGGCGCAGGGGGGGCGATCCTCATGCATCTCGTCCGCCCCCTGCGCGAGGCCGCCTACCCGCTGCTCGTGGCCTCGCAGGCCATCCCGATCGTGGTGCTCGCCCCCCTGTTCGTGCTGGCCTTCGACTATGGGATCGGGCCGAAGCTGGCCATCGTCGCCCTGATCTGCTTCTTCCCGGTGACCGTGAACCTGCTCGACGGGCTGCGCTCCGTGGACCCCGACCTGCTCAAGCTCATGCGCAGCCTGGGCGCCTCGCGGGCGGCCACCCTCTGGAAGGTCGAGCTGCCCTCGTCGCTGCCGTTCCTGTTCAGCGGCCTCAAGATCGCAGCCACCGTGTCGGTGATCGGCGCGGTGTTCGGCGAGTGGGCCGGCGCCGACGAGGGCCTGGGCCGGCTCGTGCTGCTGGGCAACAACCAGCTGCAGACCCCGCGCGTGTACGCGGGCATCGTGATCCTGACCCTCATGGCGGTGACCCTGTTCGCGCTCGTCGCGCTGCTCGAGCGCGCCGCCACCCCTCAGAACCGACAAGGAGAGCACGCATGAAGAAAGCCCTGGCCTGCCTGGCCGCTCTCGGCGCGCTGGCCGTGGCCGGCTGTGGCGAGAAGGAAACCACGATCGAGCCGGGCGCGAGCGACCAGCTCGAGCTGATGCTCGACTACTTCCCCAACGCCGACCACGCGGGCATCTACGCGGCGGAGGCGGGCGGCCATTTCGAGGACGTGGGGCTGGAAGTGACCATCCGCCAGCCGCCCGACCCCGCCGCCCCGATCAAGCAGGTGGCCGCCGGGCGCGTGGACCTCGCGGTGTCCTACGAGCCGGAGGTCTTCCGGGGGCGCGACCAGGGCCTGGGAGTCGTGGCCGTCGGGGCGCTCGTGCAGGAGCCGCTGACCTCGATCATCTCGCTGCCGGACGCCGGCATCCGCCGGGCGGAGGACCTGCGCGGCAAGGAGGTGGGCACCGCGGGCATCGACTACCAGACCGCGTACCTCGAGACGGTCCTCGAGGAGGCCAACGTGCCCGTGGAGTCCGTCGAGCAGCGCGACGTGGGCTTCTCCCTCACCCCCGCCCTGCTCACCGGAAAGGTGGACGCGGTGCTCGGCGCGTTCTGGAACTACGAGGGCACGGAGCTGCGGCTGCGCGACCGCGATCCGCGGATCATCCGCATGGAGGACGCCGGCGTGCCCTCTTACGACGAGCTCGTGCTGGTGGCCAACGAGGACGCCCTCGAGCAGCGTGGCGATGCCATCCGCCGCTTCATCGGCGCACTTGCCGCCGGCACGCGCGACCTGCGCCGCGACGCCGACGAGGCCATCCGGGGGCTGCTCGACGCCAACCCCGATCTCGACCGCCGGCTGCAGCGCGAGGTGGTGGAGGTCACGCTGCCGCTCTTCCTGCCGCCGGAGGGCAGGCCCTACGGATGGCAGGACCCCGAGCAGTGGGCGGCGTTCGGCACCTGGATGCGGGAGAACGAGCTGCTGGAGCGCCTGCCCGAGCCCGAGCGCACGTTCACGAACGAGTTCCTGCCAGGACAGGGCTTGTGACCGTCCTCCACCACGAGCCGGCGGGCGCCGGGAGGGAGCTGCTGCTGGTGCACGCCGGCGTGGCGGACATGCGCATGTGGGAGCCGCAGTGGGGCGCGCTGGCGGAGCGCTTCCGCGTGCTGCGCTGCGACCTGCGCGGGTTCGGTGGCTCGCCGCCCGGCGACGCGCCCTACTCACATGTGGGCGACCTCGTGGAGCTGCTCGACCACGTCGGCTTCCGCTCGCCAGCGGTGATCGGGGCATCGTACGGCGGGAAGGTGGCGATCGACCTGGCGCTCGCGGAGCCCGAACGGGTGTCCGCCCTCGTGCTCGCTGCCCCGGCGCTGGCCGACCACGACTGGTCCGAGCAGGCGGAGGCGTTCGACGCCGCCGAGGAGGAGGCGCTGGAGCGCGGTGACATCGATGCCGCCGTCGAGCTGAACCTGCGCACCTGGGTGGGCGTCGAGGCGCTGCACGAGACCGTGGCGCCGATGACCCGGCGCGCCTTCGAGCTCCAGCTCGACGCCGGCGCCGAGGAGCTGGAGCCCCCGGCGGCCCGCCTGGCCGGCCTGCGGGCTCCGACGCTCGTGCTCGTGGGCGACCGCGACCTGCCCGACTTCGGTGCCATCGCGCAACGCATCGCGGCGGAGGCGCCCGGCGCCCGCACCGATGTCCTCCCCGGGGCCGCCCACCTGCTCACGATGGAGCGGCCCGGGGAGTTCCTGACGCGCGCCCTGGCGTTCCTCGACTCCCAGGAGCTGCCCTACGCCGCGCGAGCGCGCAGCCACGGCGGCGGGCGGCGCGGATAGACCGCATGGCGGTCCGTGAGCAGGTAGGTGCCGGCCAGCGCCTGGAAGGGGGCGAAGGGCGCGAAGAACTCGCGCACCTCCTCCACCGTGGCGCGGCGGCCGAGGCCCTCCAGGCGGCCGACCAGCTTCACGTAGGCGAGGTCGCCGGCGGGCAGCATGTCGTCGCGACCCTGGCCGCCGACGGCGAGGCACTCGATGGTCCACGGCCCGACCTCGGGGATGGCGAGCAGGCGCCGCCATGACTGCTCGTGGCGAGAGAGGTCGGCGCGGCCGGAGGCCACCTCGCGCGCGGCGCGGACCAGGGCGATGGCGCGGCGGGGGGCGAGGTCGAACGCGGCCAGCTCGGCGGGCGCGGCGCCGGCCAGGACGGCGGGCAGCGGCGCGTCCCAGCGCTCGGCGTGACGGCGCCCCCAGCTCCACACGATCCGCCGCTGGATCTCCGCGGCCCGGTCACTCTCGATGAGCTGCTCGGTGATGGCCCACGCCAGCGCCTCGAACGGCTCGGGCCGGCGCTTGGGGCGCAGCCAGGGCCGGCGGCGGATTGCCGGCCCCAACAGCGGATGGCGGCGGAAGGCGCGGTGGAAGGGACCGAGGTCGTGGTCGAGCCCGAGCGCGAAGCGCATGCGCTCCACCCCGTATGCCGCGGCGTCGCTGCCATCCGCCTCCGCCCGCAGGCGCACCGCGCCGGGCACCGGCCAGGCGCGCACACGCACGGGCCGGCCCTCGTGGTGGAGCAGGCGCACCAGCGCGGAGCCGTCGCGCCCCATGAGCCCGTCGCGCCCGGCGGGCGGGAGCCGGTAGGCGCCGGGGGGCTGAACGTCAGCTTCGATGCTGACGGGCGCGGGGGCCGAGCTATCCAAGGACGCAGGGAGCGACGCGTGCTCTGCACGCGAGCGACCGAGGACGCAGGAGAGCGAAGGTCATCCGCGGTCGTCAGCGCCGGAGCAGGTGGACGTCCACCAGGAAGGAGCGGCTGGTCACGACGTCCTGCTTGTCGCGGCGGCGGCCGAGCCGGGCCGGGCGGCGGCGGGCGGGCATGCTGCGCGGCCGCCGCAGCACGCGCACGAGCACGAACGTGGCCACGCCCGCCAGGAAGCCGCCGGCGGCCGCCACGACCGGCGCGGGCAACGCGGCGAGGCGGGGATACCGGCGCTCGAGCGGCCGCGGCTCCGGCAGCTCGGCCAGGACGGGCAGGTGGCGGACCTCGGCTTCGGGCAACTCGGGCACGAAGCGCCGAGTGTACCCACCGCCCCGGCGGTGGCTCAGAAGACCTTCTCGTACAGCCGGTAGGTCTTCACGATGCGGCCGCCCATGGCCTCCATCCCGCGGTTCATCGCCCGGTTGGACTCGAGGATCCAGCCCATCTCCCCGCCCTTCTGGGGCGTGGCCGCAGCCATGTCGAAGTGCTCGACATAGAAGGCGGCGGCCACGCCGGTGTGCCGGTACGCCTTCTTGACGCCCAGCGCGAACACGCGCACCGTGTCGATCTTCCTGCGCGCCCGCAGCGCGGTGAGCCAGCCGAAGGGCAGCAGCCGGCCGTTGAGCTTCTTCAGCACCTGGTTGTAGTCGGGCAGCGTCAGCGCGGCGCCCATGACCTCGCCGTCTGGCCGCTCGGCGATCATCGCCCAGTTCTCGTCGAGCACCGGCTTGAGGTCCTTGGCGTAGTTCACGAGCTCGACGTCCGACAGCGGCACGAAGCCCCAGTTCTTCTCCCAGGCCTCGTTGTAGACCTCCATGAAGCGCCGCACCTCGTCCTCGAAGTCGCTCTTGCGCATGTGGCGGACGATGATGTCGGGGTCCGCCTCCACCTTCTCCGCGAGCTCGGTGATCACGGGCAGCACGCTGTCGCGGTCGGAGATGTAGAGCTCCCACTTGTAGAGGTCCATCGCCTTGGCCAGCCCGTGGCCCTCGAGCAGCCCCTGGTAGTGGGGGTGGTGCCAGAACTCGAGGATCTGGGGATCCCGGTCGTGGCCCTCCACGAGCAGGCCGCACTCGTGGTTGGTGGAGAAGTCCATCGGCCCGACCATGCGGTCGCGCCCGCGCTCGCGCAGCCAGGCCTCGGCGGCGTCGAGGAGTGCCGCGGCGACCTCGGCGTCGTCCTCGCACTCGAAGAAGCCGAACAGCCCCCACTCGTTGTCCTGGAACTCGTTCAGGCGCCGGTCCACGTGGGCGGTGATCCGGCCCACGGGCCGCCCGTCGCGCCAGGCCAGGAAGTACTCGGCCTCGGCGTGCTCGAAGAACGGGTTGCGGCCCCTGTCCAGGTGCTTCTTGCGCTCCGAGACGAGCGGGGGCACCCAGTGCTCCTCGTTACGATAGAGCCGCCACGGCAGCTTGATGAAGCGCATCAGGTCCCGGCGCGAGGCGACCGGGCGGACTTCCACACCAGGCACGGCGCGGCACCCTACTCCATGCCCACGGCCATCGACCTCTTCGAGAAGGCGCGCAGCCACGACCGGGTGGGGATCCTCAAGGCCGCCCGCGAGCACGACCTCGTCCCCTACTTCCGCCTGCTGGAGGGACCGGCCGGACCCGTGGTCGAGATGGAGGGCGCCGAGCGCATCCAGCTCGGCTCGAACAACTACCTCGGCCTGACCGGCGACCCCCGGGTCAAGGAGGCCGCGCATCGGGCGCTGGACCAGTACGGCACCGCCCTCACCGGCTCGCGCTTCCTCAACGGGACGATTCCCCTTCACCTGGACCTGGAGCGCGAGCTGGCCGAGTGGATGGGAAGCGAGGACGCACTCGTCTTCACGGCCGGCTACCTGGCCAACGTGGGCTGCATCGCAACCCTGCTCGACCCGGGCGACACCGTGATCTGCGACTCGGGCGACCACGCCTCGATCCTCGACGCCGTGTCCATGTCCCGGGCCCGCATCCGGCCGTTCCGCCACAACCGGCTCGACAAGCTCGAGACCATGCTCGAGCGCTCCGAGAGCGACGGCGGCGGCGTGCTCGTGGTGGTGGACGGCGTGTTCTCGATGGAGGGCGACCTCGCAGACCTGCCGGCGGTCACGCGGCTGTGCGCCGAGCACGGGGCGCGGCTGATGGTGGACGAGGCCCATGGCGTGGGCGTGCTGGGCGCCCGCGGCGCCGGGGCGTGCGAGCTGTTCGGTGTCGAGGAGGACGTGGACCTGCGCATGGGCACGTTCTCGAAGTCGCTGGCGTCGTGCGGCGGCTTCATCGCCGGGCCGGCCGAGGTGATCGAGTTCCTGCGCTTCCAGTCGCGCGCCTTCATGTTCACGGCCTCCGCCGTGCCGGCCGCGGTGGGGGCGGCGCTGGAGGCGCTGCGGATCGTGCGCTCGGACGAGGGGCCCGCGCTGTTCGCCCGGGTGCTCGACAACGCGCGCTACCTCCACGAGGGGCTGGCCTCGCTGGGGTACCAGGTTGTGGAGCCCACCACGCTGCCGGATGGCTCCTCGCTCGTCACCCCGATCGTCCCCGTGGTGATCGGCGAGGACTGGCAGGCGGCCACCTTCTGGAAGGCGCTCTACGACGCCGGCGTCTACACCAACGTCGCGCTCTACCCCGCGGTGCCGCGCGGCGGCGCACTGCTGCGCACAAGCGTGATGGCCACGCACGAGCGCGAGCACCTGGACCGCGCGCTCGAGGTATTCGACCGGGTGCGCCCGGAGGGCTGACCCGCACCGGATCGCTTGAACGTCCCGCGCGACCCCCTATGGGGGGGTGCTCCGGGACGTTCATGCGCTCGGCGCCGGCTCGACGCCGCCTACGCCGGGCGCGGCTTGAGCAGCGGCAGGCAGGCCGAGGTGAACACCGAGCGGTCCGAGCGCAGCAGCAGGTGCGGGTAGAACTCGCCGCTCGCCGGCTCGAGGCTGCCGCCCGGCAGCGAGGTGGTGAGGTTGTCCCACGTCTGCGGCGAGAGCGAGAGGTCGAGCGGCTGCATCAGCTCGAGCCCCGATGGCGCCACCACGCGCTGCATCAGCTCTCGCGGCGTGAACACCTCGCTCACCACCGCTCGCCGCCGCGGGGTGGCGATGCGGCGCTTGCGTCCCAGCGTCAGCGCCCGTACCGCGAGGTCCACCAGCGCCGAGTTCAACAGGTCGCGGTGCACGAAGCACTCGGTGGCCACGAACGCGTGCCCGCCGGGTCGCAGCACGCGGCCCATCTCGCGTGCCGAGCGAGCGATCTCCGCCGGAGGGCCGAAATGCTCGATCGACGAGAGCGAGAACACCACGTCGAAGCTCTCGTCCGGGAAGTCGAGCTCGCGGGCGTCCATCCAGCGCACCTCGAGGCGATCCTCGCGGTAGGGAAAGGGCGCATGGGCCGCAGGGTCCTCCAGCATCGAGGAGCGCGCCTCGCGCTCCGAGAAGCCGCCTGAGCCGTAGATGTCGGTGGCCACCACCCGGCCCATCCTGTTGGCGAGCCAGAACACCATCCGCTCGTCGCCGGCGCCGATGGCGAGCGCCTCGGAGCGGTCGTCCAGGCGTCCGGCCTCGCGCAGGAAGAGGGCGAGCATGGCGAACTCCCAGACCTTGCGCTCGATGTGCTCCGACGGATCGCGCTCGGGGAGGATCTCGCGGAGCGCGGCGAGCAGCTCCGGGTCGTCGAAGTCACGCCGGTCGCAGAGCTTCGCGTAGCGGCGCCCCAGCCCGGCGGTCAACGGATCTCGTGCACCTTGAAGAGGTTGGTGCCGCCGCTCACGCCCGAGGGGAGGCCCGCCGTGATGCCGATCCTGTCGCCCACCTCCGCCAGGCCCCGGCGCACGGCCGCCTCGGCGCAGGCGTCGATGAGGTCGGTGGCGTCCAGCGGCTCCTCCTTGAGCTCCGCCAGGACCCCCCAGAGGAACGAGCAGCGCCGCACCACCTCGGGCCTCGGGGACAGCGCGAGCACCGGCACGTTGGGCCGGTGCGACGCGATCAGCGCCGCGGTGCGGCCGGTGTTCGTGGGGACGATGAGCGCCTTCAGCCCGAGCTGGTAGACGGCGCCCACCGCACCGAAGGCGATCGTGGCCGACTGGTCGCTGGCCTTCACGCCTCGCTCGGTCAGCCAGCGCGCGTACGGCAGGCCCTCCTCCGTGCGCCTGGCGATCGAGGCCATCATCTCCACCACCGCCACCGGGTGGTTCCCGATCGCCGTCTCCTGGGAGAGCATCACCGCGTCGGTGCCGTCGAAGATCGCGTTGGCCACGTCCGTGACCTCGGCGCGGGTGGGCCGGCTGGAGTGCACCATCGACTCGAGCATCTGGGTGGCCGTGATGGCCGGCTTGCCCCGTTGTCCGGCGAGCTGGAGAAGGCGCTTCTGCACGAGCGGCATGTCCTCGATGGGCAGCTCGATGCCGAGGTCCCCGCGGGCGACCATGATGCCGTCGGCCGCGTCGATGATCTCCTCCGCGTGCAGCGTGGCCTGTGGCTTCTCGAACTTGGCGATGAGCGGCACGTCCCGGTCCCACTCGCGCAGCCGATCGCGGACCGGCTCGAGGTCCTCCCGGCTGCGGACGAAGGAGAGGGCCAGCAGGTCCACGCCCATCTCGAGGCCGGCGTCGATGAGGGCGAGGTCCTCCGCGCTCACGGCCGGGAGCGCGAGGGTCACGTTGGGCAGGTTCATGCCCTGGCGCGAGGCCACCGTGCCTCCCACCTCCACGTGGGCGCGCACCTCACCGTCCGAGACGGTCAACACCCGCAGGCGGATGGCGCCGTCGGCCAGGTAGGCCACGTCGCCCTCGCTCATGATCTCCCCCAGCCCCGGCCAGGCCACCGAGAGCCGCTCGCAGTCGCCCTCGACCTGCTCCGATGTGAGCACCACCTCCGAGTCCGTGCCGAGCTCGCAGACCCCGTCCGCCACGGGCCCCAATCGCAGCTTGGGGCCCGGCACGTCCTGGAGCACCGCGACGTCCCGGCCGGCCCGCTCTGCCGCCGCACGGATCATCGCGACGGTCTCCGCGTGCTCCGCCGGAGACCCGTGCGCGAAGTTCAGCCGGGCCACGTCCACCCCCGCCTTGACCATCGCCTCGAGCACGTCGGGATGCCGCGAGGCGGGGCCGATCGTGGCCACGATCTTCGTCGAGCGCATTCCTTGGATCCTTGCAGAGAGGGTCCACAGAAAAAGGCCGCTCTTAGCGAACGGGCTGGACGAATGTCCGTTGACCGGCTTTGGGCGAGCGCCTAAGTTTGCGCCCGTTGTTCACGACCCGGCGAGTCACTGGCTCGCGCCCGAGAGGGAAAGGGCTCGCGGTCGTGGGACACGGACGGAGACAACTGCACTCAGCGGGGAGGTTTGGATGGGCAAAACTGCCATGGACGGCCCTGCGCAACATCTGCTCGCGCTCGAGCACGCGAACCGCGTGCGCCTTGCGCGAGCTGAGATGAAGCGGAGGGTCGCCACCGGCGAGACGTCGGCCGCCGACGTCGTCTTGGACAACCCCTGGCATACGGAGAACATGGCCGTCAGCGAGCTGCTCATGAGTCAGCGTCGCTGGGGCCGGGCTCGCTGCCGGAGGCTGCTGCTGTCGCTGGACATCTCGGAGAACAAGCGGCTCGGCACCTTCACCGAGCGTCAGCGCAGGGCGCTCGCCGCGATGCTGAACGCCAACACCGCGCCGCCCCCGCCGAGCACCCACTCGGCACTGGCTTCGGCGGCCGGCTTCTCGCGGAGCCTCACCACCGCATAGCCGTTTCCTGGCGAGCGGCCGCCGGCATGCAGGGGCCGGCGGTCGCCACCAGGTGTCAGGTGAAGCCCGGCCCGCGCGTGGCGATCTCGACGATGTGCCCGTCGGGATCGCGCAGGTAGACCGACTTGAAGTGGCGGCGGTCGAGCACCTCGGTGCAGGGCACCGCACGGGACTCCAGCCAGCCACGCCAGCCCTCGAGCTCTTCCTCCGACTCCACGCAGAGGGCGAAGTGGTGGGTGGAGCCCACGCCCACCGAGCCCGGCTCCATCTGCGGATACTCGAACGCGCTGATGATCGTCCCCGGGGCACCTCCGGCATCGCCGAAGAAGAAATGGCGCGCGTTGGGGTCGTCGTCGTTGACGCCGGCCTCGAGCAGCGCCAGCCCGAGCACGTCGCGGTAGAAGGCCGTGGTGCGCTCGAGGTCCGAGCTGATCAGCGTGATGTGGTGGAGACCGGCGATTCGCAACCGGCGCGGGTCCGCGGGATCGTGGGTCACCGGAAGCCCAGCCCTCCCGAACGCAGCTTGAAGAGCTGGCGGAAGCCGTAGAAGCCGGCGGCGAACACCGCGGCCGCGACCGCAAGGCCGATGGCCGGCCCGACCGTGATCAGGACGATGGTGGAGACCGCTATCGCGGCCGCCCCCGCGAGCAGGGCGCTGTGCGACCGGTAGCCCGCGAGGTGCTCCCGGATTGACAGCTCGAGCCCCGCGAGCGAGCCCAAAGCCATGGCCGCCAGCAGCATCACCTGTCCGCGCTCGCCCCAGACGATCACGCCAAGGACCCCCAGGATCATGGCGAGGAGCACGCACAGCTCGCTGAGCGGGAAGTTGCCCCACGGCGCCGGCGGCCGGTCCGCCGTGCCGCTGCGCCCGCGCCGCGGCGCGGGCGCAGCGACCCCCTCCCGGGCCCGGCGGCGGCGCGCCTCGTCGCGCTGCTCGCGCGTCATGCCGGGGGCGCCCGGGTCCTCGAGCGCCATGCGCTTGCGGCTTCTCCTACCCACGGGCTGTCAGGTGGCTAAGGGACAGCCGGAGGAGATCTTCACGTGCCACCACCCCGCGAGCATGCCGATGAGGCCGAGTCGCGGCACCACGCGGTACTCCTTGCAGCCGCGCTCGCCGATGTCCTCGTTGCGGACCCGCTCCCACTTGTGCCCGGCCGGGTCGAGCATCATCTCCTCGATCCGGCGCCGCTGGAGATCCTCCGCGTACGTGCGGTCGCACAGCGCGCGGCGGGTGTGCTCCAGCCGCTCCGCGAGATCGTCGCGCAGCGCTTCGAGCTCACCCAGCGAGAGGATCCGGGGGCCACCCCGCGAGGGCACGCCCCAGTCGAAGCCCTGGTGCGGATAGGCGGAGCAGAAGAGGGAGCAGAGCTCGGATTCGATCCGCGCGATCTGGCCGAGGAGCGACCGGCGCGCCGGTGCCTCGGTGGCCGGTGGCGGCGGAAGCAGGAACTCCTGGCCGCGCGGGTGATCGAGGATCTCGGTCATCTCCCCTGGGGCAATGCTAGCGACCGGTGACGATCTCGGTGACGATCCAGAGCGCCTCGTCGATGCTCACGTCGGGGACGCCCTTGACCTGCACCGCGCAGAGGAGCATGCGCTCGGTGCCGGGGTGCACGCCGCGGCCCTCTGCGAGGTCGCCGAACAGCACCGCCAGCGTGCGGGCGGCGTCCGCCACCACGACCTGGCCGCGCGGCAGCGGGCGGCCGTCGCCGCCCAGCCGCTCGTCGGGGCCGCTGAGGCGCAGGCGCAGCTCGCCCTCCACCTTCGCGTCGTCGAATGCCACGAGCCCGACACCGGTCTCGACGGTGGCGATCGTGAGCGCGTCGTCAAGCAGGTTGCGGCTGCGGAAGCCGCCATGCTTCATCCGCGCCAGGGCGAGCGCCTCGGCAGGCGTGCGCCGCTCGTCCGGGTCGATGCCCACCTGGCGGAAGAACACGCGGTAGGCCCACGGGATGGGCTCCTGGCGCAGGTTCACGGCCTTGCCGCCCGTGTAGCGGTCGCTGAGCGCGCGCAGGCGCACCTTCACCTCGCGGGGGGTGCGTCCCGAGCCGGCGTCCACGCCCTGCACGTGAAGCGCCAGCTTCGGGAACTCGGCGGCCAGCTCCGGGTCCACCCGGGTCATCGCAGCTCGCGGACCAGCTCCCGCACGCCGATCTCCCCGTTGCGCGTGTCCACGACATCGCCGCCGGGATCGATGAACACGGTCGTGGGGCAGCCGGCAACCCCGTAGAGGTTGCTCACCAGGCCGTCGCGGTCGAGCGCGACCGGGAAGGTCCAGCCCTGCTCGCGGACCAGCTCCTCCGCGTCGTCCTTGTCCTCCCGCACGAGCACGCCCACGAAGCGTACGCCGGGCGCCCGACCCTGAGCCTGCTCCACACGGTCCAGCTGGGGGACGCAGTCGGCGAAGCGGGTGAAGAAGAACGTGAGCACCACCGCCTGGCCGCGCAGCGAGCAGAGGTTGACGGTGTCGGGCAGGTCGATGTCGCAGACCTGGTCCTCGTCGGCGTTCGCGTCCCGGTCCAGCCCGCCGACGGCCAGCGGGGCCACGAACAGCGGCGCGTCCTCCCCCGCTTCGATCCCGAGCGCGCCAGGGCCCTCGGTGTTGATGGCGTTGAGGCCGGCGACGATGATCGCCAGCAGGAAGGCGATGCCCACCACCCACGAGTAGCGGCTGGACGGCCGTGGCGGCGCGGGCTTCTCCGGCTGTGGCTCCGGCTCACGTTCGTCCAGCTCCTCGAGCCGCTCCGCCGCCGAGCGGTCGTCGGCGCCGAGGTCGCCGAAGCGGTCGTCGTCGCGGGTCATCTGCGCAGGCCGAGGCGTGGCCGCGGGAGGCGCGGCATGCGCGGGCGCGGCATGCGCATGCGGGGGAGGCGCGGGCGCCGCAGCCGGGGGCGGCGCAGCCATCTGCGCGGGTCGAGGTCGCGCACGCGCAGGAGCACCTCGCGCTCCTCCGCCCACACGAGCGCGGCCGGCAGCACGACCATCACGCCGAGCAGCGACACCGTGAGGTCCACCACCGTTACGGCCCCGAAGTCGCGCAGCATCCGGATGTCGGACGCGATCAGCGCGGCGAAGCCGGCGATGGCCGTGGCGCCGGAGGCGAGCACGGCCCCGCCGGTGGACGCGTAGGTGACGTCCAGGGCCTCCTCCGGCGTGGCTCCCGCGTCACGCTCCTGGCGGTAGCGCGCGGACAGGAGCACGCTGAACTCCGTCGAGATGGCGATGACCAGCGCGCCGAGCGTCGCGGACATCGGGTTGAGGGGGATCTGCAACATGAACAGAACGAGCGCGGACCAGCCGGTGGCGAGCGCGATCGGGATCAGCGGGATGGCCGCCTCGCGCCTGCTGCGCCGGATGACCAGCAGCACGAGGAACACGCCGGCGAGCGCGGCGAGCAGGGTGAGCGCCCGGCGCCAGGTGGAGGAGAGCGCCGAGTTGGCCTCCGCCGCCAGCACGGGCAGCCCGGTGACCTGCGCCGTGACGCCCTCCGGAGGGTCGAGCCGCGACTGGATGTCCTCGACCACCTCCTGCTGGCGCTCGAGCGGCATGAGGCGGATGCCGAACGCCATCGTGGCGGTCTTGCGGTCGTCCGAGATGACGGCCTGGGAGAAGTAGGGCGGCACCGCCTCGAGCAGCGCGCGCACGCTCTGCTGCGTGACCTCGCCGCGGGAGAACAGGTCGGGGAGCGAGAACGCCGGGCACAGCTCCGGCGGGTCGGCCTTCTGGGCGCAGGTGGCGCCCGTGCGGTAGCCGTGGGCGCGCAGCGCCTGGTCCTGGAACTCCGTCATCCAGGTGATGACCGCGGGGTCCGTGAGGTCGTCGGCGCGCACCGTGACGTCGATCTGGCCCGAGACGCCGGTGGCCTCCTGCAGCTCGTTGACGTCCTGCAGCGCCTGGAGGTCGCGCGGCACCAGCTCGCGCACGTCGGAGATCACCTCCGTCTGGGTGTCCGCTCCCCAGCCGACCACCGCGAGCGCGAGGCCGATGGCCAGCACGCGCCGTGGGCGGTCCACGGCGGTCCACACGGCCCGCTGCCCGGTCCGCGCGAGCGACCGCCCGGCCGCGCGGCCGGCGTCCGCCACCGCCCAGGCCGCCGAGCGCAGCGGGTTGAACACGCGCAGCCTGCCCACCCGGGCGAGCCCCGCGTGCAGCCGCGCCCGGACGCGGCCCAGCACGGCGCGCGTGCGGGGCAGGGCGGGCGGCACGTCCTCGGGCCGCTCGCGCACCCCGGAGAAGCGCGTGAGCACGGCGAAGCCCGCGGTGAGCACGCAGGCGAAGGCGAGCACGATGCCGATGACGAGCAGGATCCCGAAGCCCCGGACCATCGGGACCGGCGAGAGCAGGAGCACGAGGAAGCCGACGATGGTGGCCACTCCGGCGGTGGCGATCGTGGGGCCGCCCACCCGCGCCGCGGCCGGCCCGGCGAGCGTGGCGTCGCGCGGCGGGCTGGCCACGTTCCAGCGGGCCTCGTCGAAGCGGGCCTGGAACTGGATCGCGTAGTCCACCGCCAAGCCGATGAGCACCGGCAGGGCGGCGATGGAGGCCATGGTCAGGCTGCCGCCTGCGAGCGAGACCGCGCCGAAGGCCAGCGCCGCCGCGCCGAGGGCCAGGGCCAGCGGGAGCATGCGCAGCTTGAGCGCCGTTCGGAAGACCAGCAGCAGCGTGGCCGCCATCAGCGCGAGCGCGGCCAGCAGCAGGACCAGCATGCCGCCCTGGAGCTCGGACGCGAGCGCGTCCACCACCACCGGCACGCCCGTGACGATGTATTGCGCGCCGCCCTCCTGGCGGAAACGCTCGTCCCCGGCGGCGGTGCGGATCATGTCGACGGCCCGCTCGCGCTCTTCCTCGCCCAGGTCCGGCCGCAGGCGCACCTGCACCAGCGCCGCCTGGCTTGACGGGAACAGGTAGGCGAAGCGCGTCTTGGGCTCTCCCGGCCCGCGCCGGGAGTCGAACACGAGCTGGGAGATGAACTGCGGGCTGTCGATCGAGGGGATGCTCGTGATCCCGTAGCGCAGGGCCAGCCCGAGCGCCTCCTGCGCGAACTGCGACTGCGCGAGCTGCTGCGCCTGCTCCTCGAGCCGCTTCTGCTGCGCCGGCGAGTCGCCGCGCTCCTTGGACGCCTTGCGGGCCGCCTCTCCCGCCCGCTCGGCCTCCTGGTCGGCAACCTGGATCTGTGCCTGGAGGCCGTCGTTGATCTGGGAGACGGCGGTGTTGACGAAGGTTCCCGGCCCGTAGACCACCTTGGCGGGCCTGGCCTCGGCGAGCTGGGAGCACACCGGCGGAAGGCCGCTGAGCCCTTCCGGCGGCACGTTGCCCGACAGGCAGCCCTCGAGGGCGATGAGCTTCTGCAGGTTGGCCGGGACGAGCATCGTGCGGGTGAGCTCCCCCTTGATGAGCACGATCACCGCGTCGTCGCCGAACTGCTGCCTGTACTCCTCCGTCGCGCGGGAGGCGGGAGAGTCCTCGTCCACCAGCGTGTCGGTGCCGGCGCTGGGGTCCAGGCGCAGCGTGAGCACGGCGCCGGCCACCGCCAGCAGCGCGACCGCGGCGAGCACGGGCAGCGGGCGGCGCGCGACGGCGCTCACCACGCGCTCGAAAGTGCCCGGGGTGAAGAGCGACCTCACCCTTGCGGGTACGGACAGACGGTGCAGCACGCGCTCAGCTTAGGGACTGGCAACGCGGTTGACGCCGCTTCGCAAAGGCTTAATCCGTGCCCGCGGGGATGGCGAGGAGGTGCGGGTAGAGGCCCTCCTGCCCGAGCAGCCCGCCGAGCGGCTCCTGCGGCTTGCACGGCGGCGCGATGCCCACCGCGCCGCTGCCGGCGAAGACGAACTCCTCGATCAGGTCGCGCAGCTCCTGGGGCAGCAGCTCGTTGACGCCCGGCGCCAGCTCGGACAGGGGGTTGCCGGCCTCGCACAGGTAGTCGCCGAACACCTCGAGCCCGGTGGCGAGCTTGTCGTAGCCGCCGGGCGCCACGTAGGGGTTGGTGCGCGTGGTGGGCAGGCGCAGCGGGTGAACGGCGAGCACCTCGGGGTTCACGGGGTTGGTGGTGCGCAGGTAGTGGATGGGGCGCTCCGCCCCCGGAGGCTGATCCGTGGCCTGCGTGGCGGCGGTGTCGAGGGCGAAGAAGGCCGCCAGCTCGCGCTTGTAGAGGCCGAGGTAGTCCACGATCGGGTTGACCTCGCGCAGGAAGGGGTCGGCCTGCGCGAGCAGCGGCCGGGTCTCGTCGAGCAGGTCCTCGGTGGCCGGGAGTCCGCGCCGGGCCACCGTGAGCAGCGGGTCGAGGTCGCGCATGAGCGCCTTCAGGTCCGGCGCGAGGTCGCGCAGCCTGACGAGCGTGGGCGAGAGCTGCCGCGCCGCCGGGCGCAGCTGGGAGATCAACGGGTTCGCCTCGTCGGCGAAGTCGCCGAGGCGGCTGACGGTGGCCCGCGACTCGTCCAGGAAGGTCGGCAGCACACGGAACGCGTCGGCCAGCTCGCCGTCGCGCGCCGCCGTGGTCTCGAACACCCGGTTCGAGCTCTCGATCAGCGCGCGCAGCTGGCCCTGGCGCTCGGTGAGCGCCTCGAAGACCTCACCGGTGTTGCGCACGAGCAGCTCCGTGGCGTGGTCCTGCTCGTTGAGGATCGCCAGCACGTCGTTGGCGTCCTCGGCGAAGGGGGCAAGGTTGCCCAGCGCGTCGTTGAGGTCCTCCCCGCGGTCGTCGTAGGCGGTGCCCTGCTGGTCGAGCCAGGTGCTGAAGGCGGCGCGCGTACGCGGATCGAAGGCCCGGAAGATCTCGTCGAGCTCCACGGTCTCCGCCACCTGCCCGGCCGCCAGCGTGCCGCCATCGGGCACGTCCTCCGCGGCGCGGCTGCCCGGAGTGAGCTCCACGTAGGTCTCGCCCAGCAGCGTCTTCTGCCGCAGGGTCGCCCGCGTGTCGTCCGGGATCGGCGAGTACCTGTCGTCGATCTCGAGCACCACCCGGGTGCGCCGGTCGTCGAGCTCCTTCGACTTCACCTTGCCCACCGGCACGCCGGAGATGCGGACGTCGGCCTCCTGAGCCAGCGTCGTGGCCTCGGGGAACAGAGCCTCCACGCGGTAGCCCTTGGGCTTGAGCGGGGTGGAGCCACCGAAGGTCAGCCACAGGTACATGAGCAGGCCGAAGCAGGAGAGCGCGAAGCCCACCATGACCAGGATCCGTCCGGCGCTGGGGTTCTGCTTCTGCATCAGCCCCCCACCCCCGGGACGGGCTCCGGGCACACCGCGGCCTGGCGCGGCGCGTTGAGCAGGTCGATGAGCAGCTGCAGGCTCGGGTTGGTGGCGCCGATCTCGTCGAGCACCCCGAGCGAGGAGCAGGAGGCGAGGATGATGCCGCGCCGGATCGGGCCGTGGGCGTCCTGGGTGGAGAAGATCGACGCGCCGGCGTGGTTGGCCCACGAGGCCCAGAACAGGAAGCCCTCCTCGGGGCCCTCGGGGTTGAACGCGAGCGTGTTGAGGAGGTCGTTGACCACCTTGGTCACGCGGATGAGCCGCCCGGTGGTGGGCGACAGGTCCTCGGCCGTGCGCCGGATCAGGCCCACCTCCTCGCGCGCCCCGCGCGAGAACGGCCGCAGCTGGTCCTCGATGACCGGCTCGGTCTCCGCCAGGAACGGCCGCACGGCGCGCAGCGCCGGGGCCAGGTTGCGGGCGGCCGGGCGCAGATCCTCCAGGGTGGGGCCGAGCTGGGCAGCGAGATCCTCGACCTTGGCCAGGGCGGTGCGCGCGGTGCCGAGGGTGGGCGGCAGCTCGCGCAGCGCCCGGCGCAGGCTGTCGTCCTGGCTCGCGAGCGCCTCGAAGTTCGCGTTGGACGAGCTCACGAGGCGGGTGAGCTGGTCGTCGCTGCCGGCGAGCTCCTCCGCGAGCAGGCGGTAGTTGTGCACCACGCGGCGGATGTTGCGGCGGCGCTCGGCGAGCTCCTCGGTGATCCGGCGGACGTCCCGGCTGGTGGGCTCGAAGCGCCGCAGCGTGGAGCGCAGGTCGGCGGCGGCGTCCTCGTCGTCGAGCGCCTCGCCGCCCGCGCCGAGCAACACGCTCAGGTAGGCGCGCGTGTCCTGATCCAGGCTCGCGAGCACCTCGTCGGGGTTGACGTCGGGCAGCGTATTGGAGATCGGCACACGCCCGCCCTCGGGGATCTCGCCCGCCGCCGGGGTGCCCGGCTCGAGCTGGAGGTACATGTCCTTGAGCCCGGTCTTGGGCCGCAGCAGGATCGAGGCGTCGCGGAAGACCCGGTCGCGGTACTCGTCCTGGATCTTCATCTCCACGATCGCGATGCCGTCCTCGAGCCGCACCGAGCCGATGTCGCCCACCTTGACGCCGGCGATGGTCACGGTCTGGCCCTGGCCCGGCACGACCGCCTGCGCGGTCTCGAACTCGGCCTCGAGCTCGTAGAACTCGGTGCCGAGCACCGGCACCCAGCCCGGCAGATAGAAGCGCTGGTTGGACAGGATGTAGCCCGCCACGCCCGCCGCGGTGACGATGAGGAAGAGGATCGCGAGGAAGTCGCGCAGGTGCTTGCGGATCGCGAGCGTCACGGGCCGGTCCTCGCGGAGTTGAGGTCAGGCGGGGTGTTCTCGTGGCAGGGCAGCTCGCGGTTGTACGGCGGGCGCCGCTCGGGCATGGCCGGGCGGGTGCCCAGCGGCGCCGAGGTGGTGTTGCCGAACAGCGGGCCGCTGATCGGGATGTCGCCGGTGGAGACCGTCTGGGAGCCGCCGCCCGGCTGGAAGCGGGTGTACTGGCCGTTGCCGTCGAAGTTCGCGGACTCGCCGGAGAGCCCCACCATGGCCTGCCAGAACTCCTTGTAGTTCTCGAGCCCGGTTGTGAGCGGGCCGTCGTCGATCACGACGTCGCCGGTGGGCAGCACCACGTCGAGCAGGCAGCGGTCGATGAGGTCGATCTGCGGGATCAGCTCCACGGAGTCGTCCACCACGCGCGCGAGGTCGTCCACCGCCGGGCGGAGGTCGTTCACGAGGCCCTGGAGCTCGGCCGGCCCCAGCAGCCGGCGCGCCTGTGCGATCCACGGGAAGGACGCGTCGACGGTGTCCGGCGTCTCACGCACGCCGGGCAGCACCTCGCGCGCGAACGCGCGCGTGGAGGGGAAGGCGGCGTTGAGCCGGTCCAGCGCGGGGTTGGCGCGGTCGAGCACCTGCGGGAGCAGGGCGATCGTCTCGCGCAGATCGTCCTGCTCGGCGGCGAGCGCGCCCACCGTGACGTTGAAGTTGGTGATCAGCGCCTTCAGGTCCTCCTGGCGCTCGGCGAGCGCGGAGGAGATCCGCTGCTGCCCGGCCACGAGCCGCGAGAGGTCGTGCAACTCGGTGCCGAGCATCGCGTCGGTCACGAGCGCGCTGCCCCGCAGCGCCTCCGCGGAATCGTCGAGCGAGTCGTTCAGGGACTGGCCGGCCGTCTGGCCGCGCGCGGATGGGTGGGCGTCGGCGTCCTCGGCCGCCGTGGGCTTCCCGCCGAACGCGGAGCCGGCACCCTGCACCACGCGCTGGAGGTCCTCGCGGGGGTCGGACTGCAGCGTGGTGAGCACCTGGTCGATCTGCACAGGCGCCGCGGTCTGGGCCGCCGGGATGGTCTCCCCGGAGTCCAGCTCCGGCGCGCTCGGGCTGCCCGGCTCGAGCTCCACGAAGAAGTTGCCCTCGAGGAAGATGCGCGGCCGGACCTTGAGCTCGGCGTCCTCGTGGATCGGCAGGCCGTCGTCGGAGATCTCCATCGTGACCACGGCGGCCTCGCCCCGGGGGTCGACGCCCTTGACCTTGCCCACCTCCACGCCCGCGATCCGCACGGGTGAGCGCGGCTGGATGTTGGCGGCGTTCTCGAACACCGCCTTGAGCTCGTAGCCGCCGCCCACGAACGGGATCTGCTGGGCGAAGGCCAGATAGCTGGCGGAGACCACGACCACGACCCCGATCAGGCCGGCCGCGAGGGGCGACATGCCCCGCTGGCGCACGCGCCTCATCCGGCGCCCTCCACCTGTCCGGACGTCTTGGTGCCCTGGTTGCCCGGGACGTTGCCGATGGTCGTGCGCCCTACGAGGTAGTCCTCGTTGCCCGCCTCGCACTCGGCCGCCTGACCGGGCGCCGCGGTGTTCGGGTACGGGTTGGCGTGCAGGTGGTTCTCGAGCGTGGGCCCGTCTGCCGGATGCGCCGACGGCCCGCCCTCGCCGTTGGGCCCCTGCGGGGTGACGATGATGATGAAGCGCTGCCAGGTGCCCGCGCCGTCGCCCTCCGACAGCAGGCTGGAGATGTTGCGGAACCAGAGCGTCACGTAGTTGCAGACCGTCTGGGCCGGCTCGAGGAACTCGACGGTCGGGCGCAGGGAGCCCACGAGCCCGCGCAGGCGATCCACGCCCAGCGGCACGACGGGATCGGTGGCGAAGCGCTCGACGCCGCCGAACACTCCCTCGAGCCGCTCGTTGAAGTCCGGCGTGCGCCGCAGCACCGGTGTGCCCAGATCCATGGCGTCGGCCACGTCCCGCGCCGTGGCGGGCAGCACCGCCACGCCGGGCCGCAGCTCGCGCGACAGCGCGGTGGCGTTGCGCAGGAACGGGCGCTGGCGCGGCAGCTCGGCGATGGCGGTGTCCTGGGCGGGTACCGAGCGCGTGATCGTCTCCTGGATGAAGGGCCGCGCCACGCCGGCGAGTGCCGCGAAGGTGGTGTCGAGGTTCGCGAACAGCGCCGCCTGGATCTCGGCCACTGGCGCCACCTCGCCTGCGGTGTCGCCCAGCTCGCGGACCAGCCGCGCCAGGCGCGTGTCGGGATCGGCCAGGCTGGTGGCCACCGGCTGGAGGTTGCGCAGCAGGGGCCGCAACTCGTGCAGTGCCACGTTGAGGTCCGTGCCCCGGCCGGCCAGCCCGGGGCCGACCCCGTTCAGCGTCCGCTGGGTGCCGCGCCGCACCTCGGGGCTGAACGTGTTGAAGACGTCGTCGATCTCCACCGGCTCGGGCGTGGCCTGGGCGACCGGGACGGTGGCGCCGCTCTCGAACCCTGCGCCGCCCTCACCCGGCGTGATCTCCACGTACTTGAGCCCGAGCGCGGAGCGCGGGCGCACGAGCAGGGTGGAGTCGATCGGCAGCGGGTCGAGCTGCTGCTCGAGCTTCATGCTCACGATGGCGCTGCTCCGGCCGGAGTCCGTGTCGTAGCTGGGCTCGATGCCGTCGATCACGCCCACCCGCTGGCCGGCGATCCGCACGTCGTTGCCCACCACGAGGTTGGCCGCGCTGGGCAGCTGCGCCCGGAGGTCGTAGGTGGGCACGAACGGCAGGCCGCTGTTGGCGTTGTAGGCCAGGAAGACGGCGACGATCGTCACGAGCAGGGTCACCGCCCCCACGAGCACGGGGCTGGCCACGATCCCGGTGGATCCCCGGCGGCTCATCCGCCGCTCCCCAGGAGGTAGTCGAGCAGCTGCTCGGTGCCGTTGCGCGGCGCCGGGCGCTCGGCGCCCTTGCGGATGCGCTCGATGCCCTCCTCGCGCCGGGCCTCCAGCTTCGGGTCCGCCGCCGGGCGATCCTTGCGCTCCACGGGCTCGGCGTCGCCGGCCGCCTTCGGCTCGGCGCCCCGCAGCACACGGCGGGTGTCGGCCAGGCGCGGGTCGAGCTGCCGGGAGGAGGCGGTGGCCCCGCGCACCGCCCGGGTGTCGGTGAAGTTGGCGCTGCAGCCCGCCACCGGCTCGATCGCATAGACCGAGCACGTGTTCACGATCAGGCCGGCGCGGAGGTAGTGGCTGATGCCGTCGAAGCCGTTGATCGCCGTGACCTGGAAGAAGAGGTAGTCCATCGCGCGCTCGATCGCGCCCGTGGCGTCCAGGCTCTCCGTGAGCTCGTCGAGGTCGAGCGAGAGCGGCCGCAGGTCGCCCGCGAAGTCGCGCAGGTCGGCCAGCAGCGGACGCGAGCGGTCAAGCGCCGGGCCGCCCACGTCGGTGGCCTCCCCGAGCGACTCGAGCGCGGGGATCGACGCGCGCGAGAACGGGCCGATCTCGCGCAGCAGCCTGTTGACGTCCGGCGCGGCGGCGCGGGCGTCGCGCAGCAGCGGGGTGGCCTCGTCGGAGAAGCTCCCAAGCTCGGCGAGCGTGGAGCGCAGCTCGGGCAGCAGGCGCGGGAGCCGCTGCACGGAGCGCTCGATGTCGTCGCGGCGCTCGGCCGTGGCCTCCGCCGTGGCGTTGGCCTCCCCGATGAACGAGGACACGCGCCGGCGCTCCCGCGCGAGCGGCGCCAGCGCGGCGTCGGAGTCGCGAGCCAGGTCGGCGAGCACGTCGTTCTGATCGGCGAGGATCTCCAGCACGCGATCGGTCTCGCGCAGCGCCGGGTTGGCGCGGTGGATGACCTCGTTCAGCTCCTCGCCGCGGCCGGCCACCCCCGTTCCGAGCTCCGCCAGCACGAGCGAGAGCCGCTCACGGAAGGGCCGCCGCAGCACGTTGTTGACGAGGTCGAGGTCCACCGGCGAGCTGGTGTTCTCCAGCGGCAGCAGGTGCTGGCCCTCGCCGTCCTCGCCATCCGGGATCTCACGCAGCGGCGGAGCCTCTGTGCTGCCCGGCTCGCACTCCACGAACTTCTCGCCGATCAGCGACTGCGGCCGGATCGTGCAGCTCGCGTCCGCCCGGAAGCGATCGAAGCCCGGCTCCTCGATCAGGAGCACCATCGCCGCCTTGTTGCCGGGCGTGACCTCCATCGACTCGATCACGCCCACGCGCGCGCCCGCCACCTTCACGTCCTCGCCGGGCACGGCGGCGGCCGCGTTGTCGAAGATCGCGCGCAGGCGGTAGCCGTCGTCCTCGCCCGAGCCGCCGAGGCCGAGCACGAACCCGGTGGGCAGGGCCACGCACACCAGCAGGATCGCCGTGACCCGCCTCACGGCGTCCCCGGCGAGGCGGCCGGGTCGCAGTCGAAGTCGTCGCTCGGGCGGTACGGCGCGGAGCCGTCGGGCGGCGGCGGCGCGGCGCCCCCCGGGCAGCGCTGCCCGGCGCGGGTCTCCAGCCCGTCGATCCGATTGAGCGCCGGGATGGCGTTGAGCAGCCCGCCGAGCGGGTTGTCGGCGAACGAGAAGGCGTTGAAGATCGGCTGGATGCGGGCGTAGTGGCCGTTCGCGTCGTAGGGGCTGCCGCCCTGGCCGAACTTCGTGATGTAGCCGGCGAGGTCCGGTACGTAGGGCCGCACGTACTCGAGCACCGGCTGCGACTGCTGCATCGTCTGGATGGCGCGCGGCCAGGCGGTCTCCGCGAGGTCGGCCAGCCGCGGCATCTTGCTCGTGAGCTCGATCAGGTCGTTGCCCTCGCCGCGGCGGCGGATGAGGAAGCGCAGGTCCTCCACCGTCGGCTGGGCATCGTCCACGAGCGGGCGCAGCTCGCGGAAGAGGCGGGCGAGATCCCTGGTGGCGGGCTTGGACTCCTCCACCAGCACGTCGAGGTCGTCGACGGTCGCGCGCAGGTTCACGAACGTGGTGTTGGACTTGCGCAGCGTGCCCGGCACCGTGGCGAGCGCGCGCGAGAGCGCGGCGTTCTCGTCCCCGATCGCGTCGGCCGTGGTGCCCGCGTTGCGCACCAGCCCCGCGAGGTCGTCGCGGCGCTCGGCCACCGCGGTCACCAGCTCGGAGGTGTCCACCACGAGGTCCTCGAAGGCCTGCTGGTCGCGCACCAACTCGCGCGTGAGCGCCGACGCCGTGGACAGCGCCGGGTTGAGGTAGCGCAGGCTCTCGTTGGCCTCGGTGCCCTTGCCCTCGTACTGGGCCGCGAAGCCCTGGACCAGCTGCTGCAGGCCCTCGCGCGTCTCGCCGTCGAGCGCGTTGAAGAGCTGGTCGAGGTCCACGGGGGCGGTGGTGTCGTCGCCGTGGATCTCGCCGCCCTCGGGGATCTCCTCGGCGTCGTTGGGGCCGGGCTCGAGCGACACGTAGCGGTTGGCGATGCCCGACAGCGAGGTGGCGCGGATGACGGCGGTCGTGCCGCGGTGCAGCGGCGCGACGTCGCCCTCCACCTGCATCTCGATCCGCGCCCGGCCGTCGTCGGTGAGCTCGATTCCCGTGACCTCCCCGACCGGGGTGCCGCCCACCTGCACCTGGTTGCCCACCACGAGCTGGCCGGCGTTGTCGAAGACGGCCGACAGCCCCTGCCCGTTCGACGAGCCGAACATCAGGACGCCCACGAGCGCGACGGCGGCCACGATCCCGCCGGCGGCGGCGAGCCGGGCCACGCGTGATCCTCCCGTAGCAGGGGCGTTCGTGGCCAGGGTGGTAGAAGATCGAGGGGTCAAGTGAGCCAGAAAGCAGCTCGGCCCCTCCCGCGGGGCCAGTATCCCATCTGTTCGGCGTGACGAGGCCGGTTCCTTAGGGACCGGGCTTCAACCGGGGCCGCGCGTAGCGCCGGTCCTCAGCAGGCTGGGGAGGGACGAAGCGAGGCTGACAAGGACGCAGGGAGCGAAGCCTGCGAACGCAGGCGAGCGACCGAGGACGCCGCGAGGCGCCGCTTATTCCATTCCCAGAGGGCCCTGGGCCTCGCCGGAGAGAAACTGCCGGACGAACTGGTTGTCCGACTCGAACAGCTCCTTGGCGGGGCCCGACTCCACGATCCGGCCCTTCCAGAGCACGGATATGAAGTCGGCCACGCGGCGGGCGCTCATGATGTCGTGGGTGATCACGACGTAGCAGCCGCCGTTCTCGGCGTGGATCTCCTTGATGAGCTCGCACAGCAGCGCCGTGCGCACCGGGTCGAGGCCGGAGTCGGGCTCGTCGAAGAGGACGATCTGCGGGTCGAGCACCAGCGCGCGCGCGAAGCCGGCGCGCTTGCGCATGCCGCCCGAGAGCTCGTTGGGCATCTTGTCGCCCGCGCCGCCCAGGCCGACCTCCTTGAGGCGGCGGTTGCAGATCTCAGCGATCTCCTCCTCGCCCTTGTCCGTGTGCTGGCGCAGCGGGAAGGCGGTGTTGTCGTAGAGGTTCATCGAGCCGAACAGCGCGCCGTCCTGGAACAGGACGCCGAACTTCTTGCGCATCTCGAAGAGGTCGTCGTCGGGCATGTTCGGCACCGACTCGCCATGCACCAGCACGTCGCCCTCGTCCGGGTAGAGCAGGCCGACCATGTGCTTGATGCACACCGACTTGCCCGTGCCCGACGGGCCGAGGATCATCGAGATCTGCCCGTCGGGGATGCCGAGATTGAGCCCGTTGAGGATGGTGTTGCGGCCGAACGACTTGAAGACGTCGATGAACTCGATGGCGTCCGTGGAGCCGTGGTCGCGCTTGCGCCCCGAGTGCCACTTGTAAGGCTCCTCGCCCTCGCGCGTCTGCTCGTAGATGTTGTCCGGGATGTCCTCGCCGAGCACCCCCATCTCCTTCGTGCGCTCCGGCTCGGAGGTCACGAGCGGGGCCTCGGCCGCGGGGGCGTCCTCCGCCTCCGCCTCCGCCTCCGGCTGCTCCGCGGTGGACGGCTCGCCGGCCGGCTCGTCGTCGGACCCGTACAGCGCGTCCTGCACCTTCTGCTCGTCCTCGCCCTCGGGGGCGATGTCCGGATCCCCCATGGGGTCCTGGCGCTCAGCGTCGCTCACCGGCTGCTCCTCCTCGGGCTTTCTCCGCCAGATCGACATTGCTCTCAGCCTCCGATCGGCGCTCTCGGGTTGGCGCCCCAGAACACCTGCGTGCCCAGCATCCCCACGAGGTGCACCAAGACGGTGTTGAGGACCATCGACTTGGCGGTGGCCGTTCCCACCCCTACCGGGCCG